>CALLZA010000631.1 GCA_937858165.1 uncultured Ardenticatenia bacterium | reverse complement strand
TGTTCTGTCTTTTTTTTTTTAATGTCTCCGTGCCCCCCGAGTTTTACACTAGATCGCTCGTCGGCAGCGTCAGATGTGTATAAGAGACAGGTCCCAGGCACGCATCTGCTGTGCAGTGCTGGACCGCCCGGGTACATTAGCGCCGTGGAGATTCCAAGAGATTAATCGCATTGTCGAGTGCCTTCTGCCAAAGGTTAAGTTATGGCTATGAACCACACATCAAACCAGCCGTGCCAGCACATCCTCCGGCACCTCACCCCGCAACGCCGGAAACCGCTCCAGCAACCGAGCAATATCGGCCAGGTCCTTCTGCCGCTTGCTGCCGCGGCGCGCCGGGTCTTGAAAGGCCCATCAGCGCTTGCATGGTATCATTGTTCATCCCAACCTGTAGAGTACCAGCCTGGATTATACCATGATCCCCTATAGCACTATTGGCCACTCCTGATATGAACTGGCAAATCCGCGAAGACCCACTCGACAGTCCCGCCGTCCTTGCCCTCCTCCGCGAACACCTGAACACCCTGGCCCCCACCGCGCCGGCCGAGAGCCGGCACGCGCTTGACATAAGCGGGCTGCGCGCGCCTGACGTGACCTTCTGGAGCGTCTGGGACGGCGCAGAGTTGGCCGGCTTCGGCGCGTTGAAAGAGCTGTCGCCCGACCACGGTGAGGTCAAGTCGATGCGCACCGCTCGCGCCTATCTGCGCCAGGGCGTCGCCTCGGCCGTTCTCCGCCACATCATCGATGAAGCCCGACGGCGTGGCTACACGCGCCTGAGTCTGGAGACAGGCTCAATGGCGTTCTTCGCGCCGGCGCACCAACTGTACCGGTCGTTTGGGTTCACCCCCTGCCAAGCATTTGGCTCTTATAAACCTGACCCAAACAGTGTGTTCATGACACGTGCCCTATGACACAACCGCCTCCGAACTCCTTCCACCCGCCAACCCTCGCCGACTGGCGCGCCTGGCTCGAAGCCAACCACACCCGCCCCGACGGCATCTGGCTCATCACCTACCGCCGCGCCACGGGCCAGGCCACCTTCACCTATGAGCAGGCTGTCGAAGAGGCGCTGTGCTTTGGCTGGATCGATGGCCACGCCAAGACGCTGGACGAGGAGCGGGGCATGCAGTGGTACGCGCCGCGGCGGGCGGGGTCGGTCTGGGCCAGATCGAACAAGGAGCGCGTCGCCCGGCTCATCGCCGACGGCCGCATGACCCCCGCCGGGCAGGCCAAGATCGACGCGGCCCAGGCCGACGGCACGTGGGCCCTGTGGGATAGTGTGGACAGTCTGGCCGTGCCCGACGATCTGGCCGCCGCGCTGGCCGGCTACCCCGACGCCCGCGCGAATTTCGACGCCTTCCCTCGCTCCGCCCGCCACGCCATCCTGGGCTGGATCGCCACGGCCAAACGGCCGGAGACGCGCGCCAAACGCATTGCCGAGACGGCGCGGCTGGCCCAGGACAACGTGCGGGCCAATCAGCCGCGGCCGTAAGGCTTACCCCTGCGGATACATCGCCTCAATCTCGGCCGCATACTTCTCGCCCACGGCGCGCCGCCTGATCTTGAGGGATGGCGTCAGCTCGCCCGTCTCCTGCGCAAAAGGGGACGGCAGCAGCGTGAACGCCTTCACCTGTTCATAGGGGGCCAGCTCCTGGGACAGGTCATCGACCCGTGCCTGATAGAGGGCGCGCGCCGCCGGAGTCTTCACCAACTCATCCCGCGTCTGGTAGGCGATCCCGTGCGCTCGGGCATACGCCTCCAGCGCCTCATAGTTGGGCACGATCAGGGCGCTGATGTACTGGCGCCGATCGCCGATGGTGATGAACTGCTCGATCAGGTGATCCTGGGCATAGATCGTTTCGATCCTTTGCGGGGCGACGTTCTTGCCGCCGGAGGTGATGATCAGGTCCTTGATGCGGTCGGTGATGCGCAGAAAGCCGTCGGCATCGAACTCGCCCACGTCGCCGGTGTGGAACCAGCCGTCGCGGAACGCTTCGGCCGTCGCTTCCGGCTTGCGGTAGTACCCCTGGGTCAGGCTGGGGCTTTTGACCAGAATCTCCCCATTGGCGGCAATCTTCACCTCGCAGTCGATGATCGGCTTGCCCACCGTGCCGAACCGGAACGCATTGGGCGTGTTGCAGGTCACCATCGGCGACGTCTCCGTCAGACCGTACCCCTCACACACCAGCAGCCCGGCGGCGAAGAAGAACTCCTCGATCGCCTGGGCCAGCGGCGCGCCGCCGGCTGAGAAGAAGTTCTTAGGGCCACCGACCACCGCCCGCACCTTGCGCAGCACCAGCCGGTCGGCCACTTTGTGTTGCAGGCTGAGCAGCGCCCCGGCCGAACCGCGCGCCTTCAGCGCGTACTGGTAGCGGCTGCCCACCCCGATTGACCAGTGGAACAGCTTTTTCTTCAAGGCCGACCCCTGGCTCAGGCCGTACATGGCAGCGGCGTAGATCTTCTCGTACAGTCGCGGCACGCTGACCATGACCGTCGGCCGCACTTCGCCCATCGTGGCGATGATCTCCTTGGGATTGGCCAGATAGTAGTTCTCCGCCCCAGACTTGAAGACAAAGAACGACCAGGCCCGTTCGTAGACGTGGCTCAGCGGCAACACACACAGCGAACGGTCGCCGGGGCCGACGTGGAACTGGCCGTCCAGCGCCTTGAACTGGTGGAAGAGATTGGCGTGGGTCAGCATGACCCCTTTGGGTTCGCCGGTGGTGCCGCTGGTATAGATGATGGTCGCCAGATCGCTCGGCGCGGCCGCCGCCAGCCGCGCCTCGATTTCGGCATCGGCCGCGTCTGTGCCCGACTTCAGGAATTCGCTAAAGTGGGACGACGCCGCGCCGTCAATGGCCGTGTCGTCATCGAAGGCGACGATGCAGCGGATGGGCGTCGGCCCGGCGGTAACGGCCCGCAGCTTATCGTAGTTGGCCTGGCCGCCGCTGAAAATGACCGCCATCTCGGTCTCATCAACGATATAGGCCGCCTGTGGCCCGGTGTTGGTGGCGTAGATGGGCACTGTGACGCCGCCGACGGCCAGCACGGCAAAATCGACCAGCGACCACTCAGGCCGGTTTTCGGCAAAGATGCCGACGCGGTCGCCGGGCTGCACGCCCTGGGCCAGCAGCGCGCGAGCGATGCGTCGGATACTGTCGCCCATTGCGCGGTAGGTGGTGGGTTGCCATTGGCCGTCGATCCGGGCGCGCATGGCCACTTCACCGGCATACGTCTCCGCACTCTGGAAGGCCATCACGGCCAGATGTTGTTTGTTCATGGGTGCTCCGCCCACAAGAGGATAGCCCATACTATCCCCCCAATCGGAGAAATTAGCCAGTGATTCGCGGTCACCGCCAGAGACATGACTGTGCATTGACACCACCGCGCCCCTCCTCTACTATATACTCCATCTCAGCCACCGCCGCCCACATCGCCCCACAGGAACGGCTATGGAAGTTGCGCCCGGTATTTACAGCTTGGGGGACGGCCAAGGCGGCCGCGTCCGCGCCTATCTGCTCGATGACGGCCAGGGCATCACCGTCGTCGACAGCCTCATGGCTGCCGACGCCCGCCTCGTCCTGGCCGAACTGGGCCGCATCGGCCGGGCCCCCGCCGACATCAAGCACCTCATCATGACCCACGCCCACCGCTCCCACCTGGGCGGACTCGCCCGGCTAAAGGAGTTGAGCGGCGCGCCCATCTACGCCCACGAGTGGGAGGCCGACATCATGAGCGCCGACCGCGTCGCCCAGCCGGTCAGTAGCCGCCCTTACCGCCCCTATCGCGTCTGGCCGCTACAACTGGCGCTCAACCTCAACCTCTCCAAGCACCCGCCGATACAGGTGGATGAGTATATTCACGAAGGCGACCGCGTCGGCCCGCTGACCGTCCTCTATGCTCCCGGCCACTCGCCCGGCCACCTGGCCTTCTACTGGCCAGAGCGACGGGCGCTCATCGCCGGGGACGCCGTCTGCACCTGGCCGGTCTTCATGCTTGGCTGGCGCGGCTTTATGCTCAACGTCAGGCAGCACAAAGCATCGGTGCGGCGGCTGGCCGAACTGGATAGCGATATCCTGCTCAGCGGCCACGGCGATCCGCTGCCCGCCGGCGGCGCGCAACGCATCCGCACCGCCCTACCCGAACTGGATCGATTGACTTAAGAGGTAGGAGACCATAGATTACTCAGATTACACAGATTGAAGAAAAAACCCTCACGCAAAGATCGCGAAGCTCGCAAAGATCGCAAAGAAGAATCTTTTTGCGCCCTTTGCGATCTTTGCGTGAGGTTCTTCACCCTGCGTAATCTGCGGTTTCTCTTAGGAGGTGACAATGGCGCGCATCAAGGAGTACTGGCTGCAACTGGAGAACCACCCCTGGGACGCCGCGCCGTGGGGGGCGAACCGGCTGACCGGACGGCCGCTGGCCCAACGGCCCGACGGCCTCTACCGCCCGACCAGCCGCGAGGTGCTGGTCATTCGCCGCTATGCTCCCGACTGGGCCGCGCCCGGCGACCGCCCGCTCAACCCGTGGGACCTGACCGAACCCGACCCGGCCGGCACTCCCGGCACCATCCCCGGCGCGACACTGGTGGCCAAGGTGGCCGACGAGATCGTCGTCCACTTCCGCAACATGGACATGCGCCAGGGCGTGGCCGACCTGAGCCGCGTCCACAGCCTGCACCCCCACGGCGTGCAGTCGGCCGCGGCCCACAACGGCGCCTTCCCCCTGGCCGCGCCCGACCCGGCCCAGGGCAACCGGCGCGGCGACCGCGTCGCCCCGGGCGAGTCGTTCACCTACCGCTGGAGCTGCCCCCATCGGGCCGCGGCGGGCGCCTGGCCCCACCACCACGGCGGGCCGGGCGGCTTCGCCAACCCCCCCGCCCGCCCGCTCGGGGGCGCCCTCCACCCCGCCGCCGGACGCCCCGCGACCGCCGCCCCCCCCCCCCCCCCCCGCCACGCCGGGCACATGCACCGCCCCCTCCCCCCCCCCCCCCCGCCCGCCAACCCAGCCACACACC
>CALLZA010000630.1 GCA_937858165.1 uncultured Ardenticatenia bacterium | reverse complement strand
CTCGTGTTATTATTCATACGCTGTGCTTTTCTGCGCTCATGGCCTGCGCTTTCTCTAGATTTTCCCGTTGATCAGCTGCGTCCGATCTCTCCAGTCTCTTGTACTACTGTGCTGTGTTCTAATGCCTACCGCGACGCTCATGGTCTTATGTTTTTTTTTTAATGATACGGCGACCACCGAGATCTACACTAGATCGCTCGTCGGCAGCGTCAGATGTGTATAAGAGACAGTCCCCGGTGCATACCGCTGCGAGCTGGACACGGGCGGCGCGGACGAACCGTGCTTCGCCCTCGGTGCGACGCGGCTTGTCTGTGGCCCCAACCCCGTCGCCGGCAGCGTCCGCACGCTGGTCAGCCCGTCCGCGCCGCTGCCGTCGCTGCTGCCCCCGCCGCCCGACCAGCGGATAGAGTTTTTCGTCCAGCTGCGCGACGGCCCGTCCTGCGCCATCCGCACCGGGCCAGAGCCGGTCATCGTCGGCGGAGCGGCGGCCACCTTCGACTGTGACGCGCCCTACACCTACCTGACGACCGTCGACAAATCCGGCCCAACGTGGCGGGCGACACTGGTCACGCTCGACCCGGCTACGGGCGGAGCGTCGGCGACAACGACGAGCGACGTGGCCCGCGCCTGGGTGCCGTAAGGAGGTGTGGGGCGGGGCAGGTTGTAGGGGCGGGGCTTAGACCCGCCCCTACGAGTGTAACGCTTCCACCGCCCACATCAGGTGCAGCACCCGCTCGCCCAAGAGGTGGACGACGAGGCGATGAACGGCATGGGCCGCGGCTGGGTCGTCGCGCTCGATACGGGCCAGTGTGTCTTGCGTCAGCACGTAGACCACCGTCGGCTGGTCGGCCACGACGGCGGCGCTGCGCCGTGTGCCCAGATAGAAGCCCAGTTCACCCACCATTCGGCCGCCGCGCATCGTCTCCAGCCGTAGCAGTTGCTGCCCCGGCTGCTCCAGTTGCGCCGTCACCTGGCCCGATTCGATGAAGTACAGTACATCCGGCATGTCGCCCTGACGTATCAAGTAAACGCCGGGCGAGAACTCGCGCCGCTCCAGATAGCCGACCAGGCGGGTTGTGGCCGGCCCGGGAACGAGGGCCTGCAAGGAAGCGTCCAGTGGCTGCTCGCCACCGCTCTCGGCCATGAAGCATAGCTGGTCTTCGACCCACTCGGCCGCCCGGTCGAGGTTAGGAGCGAAGCGCAAGCCTTCCGTCGCCTCGCCCAATCCCCCCTGGCCGAACTGTTCGCGCAGCGTCGGCGGCAGACCGGCGAAGGTCAGGCTGAAGTCGCCGTCGCGGGCCAACTGGCCCAGCTTTTCAAAGCTCAGCAGCGCGGTGGAGTCGATGCCGATGACTTGGCGGAAGTCGAGCCCCACGTGACGCGTCTTTGTCCGGCGCACGCGGGCGCGCACCGCCTCCAGCAAGCCATAGGCCGTGCCGAAGAAGATAAACCCTTGCAGTTGCAGGTAGTAGGCCTGTTCGCCGACGTCGGCCAGCAGCGCCCGGGCCTGGGGACTGCGAATGATGCGGCTGGAAAAGGACGTCCCATCCAGTTCGTGCTTGACGACGCTCGACCGACTGTAGGCGATGATGAACATAACGACGGCCGCGACGACGCCCACAGCCACCCCTTGCAGAAAGCCGATGGCGGCGGTGATAACCAGGATACTCAGGACGATGGCGTAGTCGATCCGCGGCAGCCGCCGGAACGACACCACAACCCACTCCCACAGGAACGACAGACCCAGAAAGACCAGCAGCGCGCCAAAAACCATCTTTGGCAAGAGGCCGAGCGCCGCGCCGCCAAACAACAGGGCCACGCCGCTGACGGCGGCAACCATAAGACCGCTCAGCCTCCCGGTCGCGCCCAGACGAGCGTTGAGCATGGTCAGGCTCAGCGCGTGGTAGTTGACGAAACCGCCACCCAGCCCGGCGAAGAGGTTGGCCCAGCCGGCGCCGCGCATCTCCCGGTTCAGGTCCAGGTCGCGACGGAGCGACAGTTCCAGCCCCGTCGCGTTGAGCAGCAAGGCGATGGCGCTGATGCCCACCGCGGCCAGCAGGTTCGGCACCTGGGGCCAGACGGCCGACCCATCAACGCGCGCCCATTCGGCCGGGCCAATGGGCTGCCAGAAACCGCCCGCTGGAAACGGCCCCAGCAGCCAGCCCCCGGCGTTCAGTTCGTCCAGCCCCACGCCACGCAGCAAAGCGATCGCGTAGAAAAGAATGAGGATGGCGACAATGGCCACCGGCAGGAACAGAGGGTGGCGAACACGAGCGGTCAGAAAGAGGATAAGCGCCCCGGCCAGAACACCGGGCAGCCAATATAGCAGCGTGGGCGAGGCCAGCAGTTGGCTCAAACCGGCAAAGGAGAACGGCCGGCCGGCCATCATGCCGATGCCGCCGATAAAGAGTAGCCAGCCCGTGCCGGCCAGGAAGCCGCCGATGACCGGATATGGCAGGAAGCGCACCAGTCCGGTCAGCCGGAAGACGCCCAGAAACAGGAAGAGCAGCCCGGCGGCCAAGGGGGTCAGGACCAAAACTACGGCCACGGTCGCGAATTGCGCGTCGGGCGGGGCGGCGGCGGCAACAGCCGCGGCCGCCCGGGGGACGATGGCCGCCGGGCACACCTGGCCCCCCCCGAGGGTGGGCCGGGTGGAACCGCGGCTGTCCCTTTTCTACAACTCCCAGCACCCGCGAACGTCCTACATCTCGGAACC
>CALLZA010000629.1 GCA_937858165.1 uncultured Ardenticatenia bacterium | reverse complement strand
TTCTTGTATGTCGTCAGTGCATGTTAACGTTTGTTGTTTTTTTTTTTCAAGCAGAAGACGGCAACGGAGATCTAGTACGGTCTCGTGGGCTCGGAGATGTGTATAAGAGACAGGTACTGGTGACGCGCGGGCCGCTGGTGCTGGCTGTGCGCGGCGCGCTGAAGCCGGTCGAAGCGGCCGACGTGGCCGTCTACATCGCCGAGGGGTGGGGTAACGCCGAGCTGACACTACGCATCCAGTTCATGCCCCTGCCCCTTTCGTCCGCCCACCTGCTGCTGACCTACCCCCTGCGCGGCGGCTACCAACTGACCCTGGTCGACGCCGAGGGCGCGCCACTGGAGCAGTTGCGGCGGCTGGGCGGGCAACTATTGACGGTGCTGGCGGCGGCAGGGATGGGACGGTAGAAGAGAGAGTGCCGCGCAGAAGAATGGCACGCAGATAACGCTGATTGGGTGCTGATTTTCGCTGATAAGGTTTTTCAGCGTTCATCTGCGCTTATCGGCGTCATCGGCGTGCCATTCGTGCCATTCATGGTTTGCCTTTTTGCCCGGTCGTTGGTAGAATTTCTGTCGCGTTGTGCTGGAAAGCGCGACCCGCCTCCGTAGCTCAACTGGCAGAGCAGGGCACTCTTAATGCCAAGGTCATAGGTTCAAATCCTATCGGGGGCACTGGAAGAGGCTATATCATGTGGCGTGATATAGTCTCTTTGCTTTTGTGCCAAGCTTGTTGAGGTGATGGCGCATCAATCCATCACTAGGAACGCAAGCAATAAAGCTCTACATTCGACCCAGTTCAACGACTGTCACCCCCAACTTCTCCCCAAACGCCTCCATCACCCCCACCTCCCTCCCCCGCCGCAACAGCGCCAAGTGCTCGGCAAAGAGATCGGCAACGGCCGCATCCTCCACCGCGGCCGCCCGCTCAACCAACCGCGCCAACGCCGCCTCGGCCGCGTCCGTTAACAACTCCGGGTGCTTGCGCACGAAGCGATAAGAGTCCAGCCACGTTTCGGCCTCGACGAACTGCCGTAGCACGGCCAGTAGCGGGTCTGGCCCGGCCTCCGTCGGCCCGGACGCAGCTGCGGGCGTCGCTGGTGCGTTGGCCGCGCGCATAGCCGCCGCCAGCTTCTCGCGCAATGCCGGACGCGATGCCAGGGCGATCTCCAGGTCCTTAGCCGAGTCCAGCCGCATCCCGTCGTTGAGCAGTTCCGTGGTGATCTCGCCCAGCACGTCGCCGATGCCGGGCGGGATGGCCTGGGCCAGCGCTCGATCGACAGTCGCCGCCGCGTCGTCGCTATCGAGCGCTTCCACCAGCAACCGGCGCGGCAACGTCAGCAGGCTGGCCGGCCACTCGGCTTGCCACGTCTCGCCCAGACGCTCCGCCAGTAGGCCGAGCAGGTCGTCGGCCATCGCCCGATCCTGCTCGGCCGTCGTCCCCGCCGCGGGCGTGAACAGCAGCGGCGGCGTCTCGCCCGGCCGGAAGAGCAGCAGCGGCGCGTCTGCCTCGCCCACGTGGCCGCCGGGGCAGGCGAAGCGGTGGACCGATCCGTTGCGGATGAGTGCCAGCAAGTCGGGTCGCTCGGCCACGTCGATGATGAGCCAGATATCGGGCGTGAAGTCCGCGCCGCACTGGGGACAACTGAGCATGAGTTGATCGGCGAAGGAGTGGGGCATCGGGCGGCGTCCTCCTATGACGCGCCGCCAAGCATAGCACAGCTTGACCGGTAGTAGAATGGTACGCAGATGACGCAGAGCTCACTCATAAACGCGGAGCGAAAGCTTGATTTTGCTGTGTCAATCTGCGTCTTCCGCGCCGCCTGCGTACCATTCTTGCGTATGCGGTCGTCCTGCCTGTTTGGCCCGGCCCTAAGGCATGATAAACTCCCTTAGTCCCCACACCGGGGACGGAGCCACAACCGATCATCCACACTCCCGCCACCGAGACACACCATGATCCAATCAGCCACTCCCACCGCCACAGACATGGAAGAGCGCATCGACGCCCTTCTGCAATCCCTGACCCTCGATGAACAAGTCTCCCTCCTCGCCGGGGCCGACTTCTGGACGACCGTACCGATTGAGCGCGTCGGCGTGCCGGCCATCAAGCTGACTGACGGCCCAAACGGCGCGCGCGGCGGCGGCTCGCTGATTGGCGGCGTTCCGGCCGCGGCCTTCCCGGTCGGCATCTCACTGGCCGCCACGTGGAACACCCCCCTGGTCGAGGCAGTCGGCGCGGCGCTGGGTGAAGAGGCGCTGAGCAAGGGGGCGCGTGTCCTGCTGGGGCCGACGGTCAACATCCACCGCTCGCCGCTCAACGGCCGCAACTTCGAGTGCTACTCCGAAGACCCCTTCCTGTCGGCCCGGCTGGCCGTGGCCTACATCCGCGGCGTGCAGAGCCGCGGCGTCAGCGCCACGGTCAAACACTACGTCGGCAACGACTCCGAATTCGAGCGCATGACCATCAGTTCCGACATCGGCGAGCGCGCCCTGCGCGAAATCTACCTCGTGCCGTTCGAGGCCGCTGTGCGCGAAGCGGGCACGTGGGCGCTGATGACCGCCTATAATAAGGTCAACGGAACGTACGCCGCCGAAAACACGCGCCTCATCCGCGACATCCTGAAGGGGGAGTGGGGCTTCGATGGGCTGGTCATGTCGGACTGGACGGGGACCCACACCACCGTCGAGGCGGCCAACGCCGGGCTTGACCTGGAGATGCCCGGCCCGACGTGGCTGCGCGGGCCGCGGCTGGCGGCGGCCGTGCGCGACGGCCGCGTCAGCGCCGACGCCGTGACCGACAGCGCCCGCCGCCTGTTGCGCCTCATGTCCCGCGTCGGCGCGCTGGACGACCCAACGATCGCCGATGAACAGGCCGTCGACCGGCCCGAACACCGCGCCCTCATCCGCCGCGCCGGGGCCGAGGGCGTCGTCCTGCTGAAGAACGACGGCCTGCTGCCGCTGGACATGAGCGCCGGGCAGCGCATCGCCCTCATCGGGCCCAACGCCCGCACGGCGCAGATCATGGGCGGCGGCAGCGCCCAGGTGAACGCCCACTACCGCGTCGCGCCGCTCGACGGGCTGCTGGCCCAGTCCGGCGCGGCCGAGATCATCTGCGACGACGGCTGCGTCAACTACAAGCAGTTGCCCCTGCTGCCCGGGCCGCTCGCCGTCGAGTACTTCAACGCCACCGACCTCTCCGGTGACGTCGTCGCCCGGCAGGAGATCGCCGGCGGCGAGCTGATGTGGTTCATGGACGTGTTGCCCGGTGTCAACCCGTGGCAGTTCAGCGCCCGGCTAACGACACAGATCACACCCGAGGCCGACGGCGAACACTACTTTAGCCTGGTCAGCGCCGGGCTGAGCCGTGTGTTCGTCGACGGCGCGCTGCTGGTAGACAACTGGAGCGACTGGCGGAAGGGCAGCGCTTACTTCGGCTTTGGCAGCGACGAGGTCGTCGGCGCGCTCGATCTGCGCGCCGGGCAGACCTACGACGTACGGGTCGAGTTCGCCTTCCCGCCGCCGGGGGCGATGGGCATGAAGGCGCTGCGCGTCGGGCTGGCCCGGCCGTTGGGCGACGAGGCGGTCGAGGCCGCCGTCTTGGCCGCGGCCCAGGCCGACGTGGCTGTGCTGTTCGTCGGCCTGACCGGCGAGTGGGATGGCGAGGGCAACGACCGGCCGCACATGGACCTGGTCGGGCGGCAGAACGAACTGATCGCCCGGGTGGCCGCGGCCAACCCCAACACCGTCGTCGTGCTGCAAACGGGCGGCCCGGTGGCGATGCCCTGGCTGGAGCGCGTCGGCGCAGTAATGCAGGCATGGTACCCCGGCCAGGAGTGCGGCAACGCCATCGCCGACGTGCTGACCGGCCGCGCCAACCCCGCCGGCCGTCTGCCACAGACCTTCCCGGTGCGTCTGGAGGATAACCCTGCTTACATCAACTACCCCGGCGAAAACGGCCGCGTTGCCTATGGCGAAGGCATCTTCGTCGGCTATCGCTACTACGACAAGAAGCGCGTCGCCCCACTCTTCCCGTTCGGCCACGGCCTGTCGTATACCACCTTCGCCTACGACAACCTGCGCCTCAGCACCGAGGCGCTGGCCGCCGGCGAGACGTTAATGGTGACAATCGACGTGACCAACAGTGGCACGCGCGCCGGGCAGGAAGTGGTGCAGCTCTACGTCCGCGACCTGCGCGCGTCGCTGGCCCGCCCGGAGAAGGAGTTGAAGGGGTTCACCAAGGTGGCCCTGGAGCCGGGTGAGACGCAGACGGTGCGCCTGCCGCTCGACATGCGCGCCCTGGCTTGCTACGACGACGCCCGCGCCGCCTGGGTGGCCGAGGCGGGCGAGTTCGAGGTGCTGGTCGGCGCGTCGTCGGCCGACATTCGCGCTCGCGCTCGCTTTACGCTGACAGCCGACTGGCTCCGTCCTGTCGCCGACCACTGACCACTTGACATGCCAATGCCGCTATGCTACTCTGTCGCCACATGAAGGACTTCCGCTCTCTCCGACTGCGCGGTCTCTTACTTGGCAACTTACTTGCCCGATTAACCGCGCCTGCCGGACGAGCGTAGACCGTTCACCCATTTTCCGATTCTCGTATTGGCCGCAGGCGCTCCCTGCGGCTTTTTTGTTTGCCGTTGGCAGAAGTAGCAATTAACGAGCGTTGATTAAGGAACACATCATGACGCCTGAAACCAAGACCCAAACCGCGCCCTATGACTTCAGCGCCCTGGAAGAGAAGTGGCGGCCGCGCTGGCAGGCGACCGACCTGTATCGCACCGGTGACGATCCCGACAAGCCCCGTGTCTACATCCTGGACTTCTTCCCCTACCCGTCGGGCGACGGCCTGTCGGTCGGTCACTGCCGCAACTACGTGCCCACCTGCGTCAGCGCCCGCTTCCACCGCATGCGCGGCTATAACGTGCTGCACCCGATGGGCTGGGACGCCTTCGGCCTGCCGGCCGAGAACTACGCCATCGCCCACGCCGTCCACCCGGCGGAGACGACGCGCCGCTTTGCCGCCAACTATAAGCGGCAGATGCAACTGATCGAGTGCTCCTACGACTGGTCGCGCGAGATCGACTCCACCGACCCCGCCTTCTACCGCTGGACGCAGTGGTTCTTCCTGCTGCTGTTCCGCCGCGGCCTGGCCTATCGCGCCCTGGGCAGCCAGTGGTGGTGCCCCGGCTGCCGCACCATCCTGGCCAACGAGCAGGTGGAAGACGGCCGCTGCTGGCGCTGCGACTCAGTCGTGACCAAGAAAGAGCTGGAGCAATGGTACTTCAAGATCACCGCCTACGCCGAGCAACTGCTGGCCGGGCTGGAAACGATCGACTGGCCGGAGCGCATCAAGACGATGCAGCGGCAGTGGATCGGCCGCAGCGAAGGCGCGGAAGTGGTCTTCACTATCGACGGTGAGCCACTGCCCGTCTTCACCACCCGTCCCGACACGCTCTACGGCGCGACCTTCCTGGCCCTGGCCCCGGAGCACCCCCTGGTGGCCCGCATCACCACGCCCGACCGGGCCGCCGAGGTGGCCGCCTACGCCACCGCGGCGCGGAGCATGGCCGACATCGACCGCGCCGCCACCGACCGGCCCAAATCGGGCGTCTTCACTGGCGCGACAGCCGCCCACCCGCTGACCGGCGCGGCCGTGCCCGTGTGGGTGGCCGACTACGTGCTGCCCGGTTATGGCTCCGGCGCGGTCATGGGCGTGCCCGCCCACGACGGACGCGACCTGGCGTTTGCGCGGCAGTACGGGCTGCCGGTTGTTGAGGTGGTGGAGGCCGTCGGCGAAGCCTATGAAGGCGAAGGGACGCTCATCAACTCCGGCCCCTACAGCGGCCTGACTTCGGCCGAGGCAGCGGCGCGGCTGACGGCCGACCTGGCCGAGCGCGGACTGGGCGGGGCGCGTGTGGCCTATCGCTTTCGCGACTGGCTGATCTCGCGCCAGCGCTACTGGGGCGCGCCCATCCCCATCATCCACTGCCCGGCCTGCGGCGCTGTGCCCGTGCCCGAAGGGCAACTGCCTGTGCTGCTGCCCGACGACGTTGACTTCGCCCCCGGCGGCGACGGTCGCTCGCCGCTGGCCCGCGTAGAGAGTTGGGTCAATACCCCCTGCCCGCAGTGCGGCGGCCCGGCCCAGCGCGAGACAGACACGATGGACGGCTTCGCCTGCTCATCGTGGTACTTCCTGCGCTTTGCCAGCCCCCACGAGGCGGAGCGACCGTTCGACCCGACCGCCGTGCGCCACTGGCTGCCGGTCGATACCTACGTCGGCGGCGCGGAGCACGCCGTCATGCACCTGCTGTACGCCCGCTTCTGGACCAAGGTGATGCACGACGCCGGGCTGATCGACTTCGACGAGCCGTTCGCCGAGTTGCGCAATCAGGGCATGCTGCATTCGCCGGTGGACGGCCAGAAGATGTCGAAGTCGCGTGGCAACGTCGTCACCCCCGACGAGGTCGTGACCGCCCACGGCGTGGATGCGCTGCGGGCCTACGTGCTGTTTCTGGGGCCGTTCGACGCCAAGGCACTGTGGGACGACCGCGGCATTATCGGCGTCGATCGCTTTCTGGATCGCTACTGGCGGCTGGCCCAGGAGGTCGCGGCGCTGCCCGACGGCGCGCCCAACGACGCCTTCGAGCGCGCCCGCCATCGCGTCATCAAGCGCGTTACGGACGACATGGCGCGCTTTCGCTTCAACACCGCCGTGGCGGCGCTGATGGAGTACGTCAACACGCTATACGCCGCGCGCGAGCAATCCGTGGCCGCCGCCCAGTGGCGCGAGGCCATGCGTACCCTGACACTGCTGCTGGCCCCCATCGCCCCGTTCGTGACCGAGGAAGTGTGGCGCGAGGTGCTGGGCGAGACGGCGTCGGTGCATCGCGCGGCGTGGCCAACGTGGGACGAGGCGCTGGCCGTCGAGGCGCAGACGACGGTCGTCGTCCAGGTCGATGGCAGGCTGCGTGACCGGCTGACGGCCGATGCCGACAGCGACGCGGCTACGCTGCGCGAGCTCGCGTTGAGCAACGAGCGGGTGAGGGCAGCCGTCGGCGGGCGCGCCGTGCGCGACGTCATCGTCGCCGGGCGGCTGGTGAACGTTGTGACGGGGTAGACCTAACAGGTCAGTGGACTCTCGTCCACTGACCTGTTAGGTCTGGGAAATTACGGGATGCAGAGCGACGTGCCGGAGAAGATCAGGTTCAGGTTCCAGATGTTGTTGACGCGGGCGATGGCAAACGGGTCAACCCCATACCAGCGGCCGATCATCAGCAGCGTCTGGCCCGGCGTCACATAGTGCCAGGCGCGACAGGTAGGCACGGGCGGCGGCGGCGGCACCGTGGGCGGCGGCACGGGAATCGGCACCGGCGCGGGCGTCCAGCCGATGGGCACGAAGATGACCTGGCCGGGATAGATGCGGTTCATGTTCGTGATCTGCGGGTTGACCGCCATGATCGAATGAACCGTTGTGCCATAGTTCCGGGCGATCTTCGCCAGGTACTCACCGGGCTGCACCACGTGATTGACACCCGCCCCCGTCTGCGCCGCGGCCGGTCGGGCGGCCACCATCAGCAGGGACAGGACGACGATAAGGGCCGCCAGGAAGACCAGACGGCCGGCCGACTTCTCTCTCAACAATACCCACCTCATGTAAACCCTCCACACTGCAAAGAGATTGGCCCGCCGGTGAAGTCGCGCGGGAATTAGACGCGGGTCAGGTATTCGCGCGTCTCGGTATTGACGCGAATCCGGTCCCCCGCCTGGACAAACAGCGGCGTTTTCACCCGCAGGCCGGTTTCCGTTACGACCTCTTTCGTGGCCCCGGTGGCTGTGTCGCCGGCCAGGGCGTTTTCGGCCTCGACGACGGTAAACTCCATCGTCTTCGGCAGTTCGTAGTCGATCACCTCGCCTTCGTAGGACAGCAACTCCAGTTCCATGTTGTCGCGCAGAAAAGCGGCATCCGCTTCCAGCACGCTGTGGGCCACTTCGCGCTGTTCGTAGGTGGCCTGATCCATGAAGACGTAGAAGTTCTCGTCAGCATATAGGTACTGATAGACGCTTTTGTCGAGGCGCACATCCTCCACCCGGTCGCCGGAGGAGAAAGTCACTTCCTTGTTGGTGCCGGTGCGCAGGTCGCGAACACGGACGCGAATGGTCGCCTTGCCGCGACCGGGTTTGCTGTGAGAGTATTCGTTTACTTTGAGAAGCGCGCCGTCGTGGACGAATGTTACCCCACGGCGCAACTGATTGACGTCGATCATTGCTGCAATTCTACTCCTAAATAACAAGACATAATGTCAACTAAAGCACAGTGTAGCATAGGTGTAGGCTACTGTGCAATGGGCAAGAGAGCTTACCAGTCGCCGGCCAGAATCTCGGCGATGACCGTCGCCAAATCCAGCCGCGCCCCGGCGGCCAACCCGGCCGCGACTTCGTCGGGCGGCAGGCCCAGCCCGGCCAGCTCCTCATCGATCTCGACGCGCAACTGGTTATCCAGCGCTGGTTGCGCGCGCGCCAGGCCATAGAGGGCCAGGGCCTGGGTCGTGTCGCCCGTCTGGGCCAGAAGCTGCCCGAACAGACAGATCGTCCACAGCACCGACGGTTGCGCGCCCAGCGAGTGGACCAGGGCCAGCGCCTCGCGGGCGCCACGGCGGGCGGCGGCCACGTGGCCCAGCTTGATGTCGGCCTGGGCGCGATTGGCCAGAGCCATCGACACGTTGTGCTGCTGGCCCAGTTCCTGAAACCGCTCCAGGGCGGATTGGGCGTAGTCGGCGGCGGCGGCGTAGTCGCCACGTAGATAGGCCGTATTGCCCAGATTGAGCAGCGCTAGAGCCTGCGCAGAGAGGTGGTTGGTGCGGCGGGCCAACGCCAGGCTCTGTTCATACATCGCCATCGCCCGCGGCAGTTGGCGGCGGTCGCTGGCAATGATCCCCAGCGCGTTCAGCGCGCCGGTCTCGCCCGGCATGTCGCCGGCGGCCCGGCTGGCCGTCAGCGCCTCGGCCGCATGCGTCTCCGCCGCCGCCAGGTCGCCCATGGCCCACAATACCTGGGCCATCCGTTGTTGGGTTAGGGCCAACAGCCGGCCGCCGAGCGCCTGCCCCATCGGCAACGCCGCGCCGGCCAGCGCCCAGGCGCGGTCATAGTCGCCGCGACCGGTGGCGATGCGCGCCAGCCAGGCCAGCGCCTCGCCCTCGGCGGCCTGATCGCCGGCCGCGCGCGCCCCGGCCAACCCGCGCTCCAGCGCCGTCTCGGATGGTGCAAAGTCGCCCAGCAACAGGCACGCCTGACCGAGACCGATGAGCGCCGCGGTGACGGCCGGGCCGTCACGCTCGCCGGCGGCCTCGCGCAGCGCCAACGCCCGCTCCAACGCCGGCCGCGCCACGGCGTAGGCGCCCAGTTCCAACGCCTCGCGCGCGGACTGCTCCAGCAGCGCCGCCGCCCGCCGCCGTTCGCCGGCGCGGATGTAGTGCTCGGCGATGAGGGTCAGATATTCGCCCAGCCGCTCGCCGGCGTGGCTTTCCAACCAGCGCGCGGCGCGGCGATGATACTCGGCCCGCCGCGTGAGCAGCACCGTCTCATAAGTCACCTCATGCAGCAGTCCGTGTCTAAAGATGTACTCCTCCACCCCGGCAAAGGCGGAGGGTTCGCGATGGAAGAGCAGTTCCCGGGCGCTGGCCGCTTCCAGTGCCCGGCCGACGGCCTCGCGCGGCCCCTGGTGCAGGTCGGCCACGGCGTCGTCCCAGAACAGTCGTCCAATGACCGAGGCGCGTTGCAGCACGGCGCGCTCCCCCGGCGGCAACCCGTCGAGCCGTGTCTGGAGCAGCGCTGTCAGCGTCGGTGGAACGCGCAACTGGGCCAGCTTGTCTGTACGCACAGTCCAGTGTTCAGTACTCAGTGGATCACTATTCAGTGCGTCAGTGATTGGCGCGCTGTCTTCGCGGCCCCCCTGCTCCTCTGCTCCCCCGCTCCCCCGCTCTTTACTCCCAACTCCTCTCTCAATCACCCCCTGGTCGATCAGCATCTTGACCATCTCTTCCATGTAGAACGGGTTGCCGTCGGCCGCGTCGCTGATCAGGTCGCGCAGCCGGGCGGGCACTTTGTTGACCCGCTGCAAAATCTCGTCCACCAATGCCTGGCTGACCTCTTTGGAGAGTGGGCGCAGAACGATGCGCGTCAGGGCCGCCTCGTCCAGGCTCCAGTTCGGACGCCGCTCAAACAGGCTCGACCGGGTGACAGCGACGATGAACAGGCGGGCCGCTGGGATAGCCTGAACGAGATAGGTGGCCAGATCGAGCGACGGATCGTCCGCCCAGTGGATATCTTCGAGGAACACAACCACTGGCTCGGCCGCCAGCGTGCGGATGAAGCGCACCAGAAAGGCGCGAGCCGTCTCGATCAGACCCGAGCTGCCCAGCAACCGCTGTACCGCCGGGCTGGAGGAGAAGTCGAAGCCCAGCCAGTGGCCGACCACGTCGGCCAGGTCCGGCTCCAGCGCGCCGGCCATGCCACGCCGAAACTTGTCCAGGGCCACAGCCGTCGTGTCACTCTCCATGATGTCGAAGCGGAAGGCGAACAGGTCGCGAAACAAGCTATAGGGCACGTTCTGCGTGTTGGGTGTCGCCCGGCCCCTGAAGTACAAGATAGTCTCCGGCCGTAGCTCCAGCCAGTTTTCGAATTCGTAGAGCAGCCGGCTCTTGCCCACGCCCGCCTCGCCAATGATCGTCGCTACACGCGTCTGCGCCGTGCCCATCGCCTCGGCGTAAGCCGTTTGCAGCACGCGCAGTTCCGCCTCGCGGCCGACCATTCGCGTCTCGATCCCCTCCACGCCGCGCGTGGCCATGCGGAAGGCGCGCGGCTTGGCCCGCAAAACCCGGTAGGCACGCACCGGCTCGGCCCGCCCCCGCACCACCAGCGTCTCCTGTGCCTGTACGTCGAAGATGCCACGCACGTGACGGTAGGTATCGTGGCCGATGAGAATGCCCCCCACGGGCGCGGCGCGTTCCAGACGCGAGGCCAAATTGACCGCGTCGCCCAGGGCGGTGAACTCGCCAGTCGTCCCGACCATGCCGACGACGACCGGCCCGGTGTTGATGCCGATGCGCATGGCCAGGGGCGCGTCGCGCGTCATTTGAAACGAGGCCACGGCGGCCTGCATGGCCAACGCGGCACGGATAGCTCGCTCCGGATCGTCTTCGCGGGCCGTGTCCGCGCCCCACAGCGCCATGACCGCGTCGCCGATGTGCTTGTCGATGTGGCCGCCATACTCGGCAATTGACCGATCGACGGCCAGCCATAGCTCATTCATCACCGCGGCGACATCTTCCGCATCCATCCCCTCCGCCATGGCCGTAAAACCAGAGACGTCGGCAAAGAGAACGGTCACCTGCTTGCGCTGCTGCTCGGCGCGCCGCGGCTGCTCCAACGCGGCCAGTGCCTGGCGTAGCGGCCACAGTGCCGCCTCGACCACGGGACCACCGAGGACCGCTCGCTGCCCCTCCAGCGCCGCTATGGCTACCCGCAGTTGAGCGATCTGCTCGTCTTGTGATGACATGCGCGCGGCTTCCTGTGACACTGCACCAGAGTATAGCACCCAGGCGAACGCGTCGCACTTCGGTCGCGTCCCACTTTCTGAAGTGGGTTGCACCTGCTTAGCTGTCATCGGGAACGCGCAACGCACCTCAGAAGGTGCGATGCACGAATGGGTGCGATGCACGTAGAAGATGTTACAATCACCTTGAGGCTTACCGGTATGATGGAGATGATAGGCAGCACCCAACTGCTGTGCCAACAGTGTTCCGCGCCGCTGGCCGTGGAGACAGGCGCCAAGTACGTCACCTGCGAGTTCTGCGGCACCGTCAACTTCGTCGACAAGAGCCAGGCCGTGCTGCACTACGCCGTCCGGCCGACGCTGGATGAAAAGCAGGCCGCCGCCGCGCTGCGTCGCTGGATGGCCGGCAACCAGACCGTCAAGGGACTCGACACAGCGGCGCAGATCGAGTCGCAGACTTATCAACTCTTCCCCCTGTGGATGGTGCGCGCCACGCGCAACGGCAAGGAAGAGGTGGTGCTGAAGCCCGCTGCGGCGCTATCGATCGTCGAATTGGGCAAGCTGCGCGTCCCGGCGGCCGATCTGGAGCCGTATGACAGCGCGCTCGACGGCGCGGCGGTGAAACCGTCTGTGCCCGTGACCGCCGTTCATGGCTGGCTGGCCGCCAATGAGGGCATCGCCACCGAGGCCATCGAAGAGTTAGCCCTCGTTCACGCGCCCATCTACCAGTTCAAGTATCGCTACAAAGATCAATCCTACACTGCCCTGGTGGATGCCGCCGCCGGCGAAGTCTTCGCCGCCATCTACCCGGAGAAGTTTGAACTGCCCTACGTCTCCATCGGGGGGCTGGGTTGCGTGGCCTACTTCCTGGCCGCGCTCATCCCGGCTTTCGGCCTATGGGTGTTCAACGACATCGGGCTGGGGCTGGGGCTGCTCATCTATCTCGGCGTGGCCGTCGCCCTGGCCCTGTCTCTTATACACATCTCCGAGCCCACGAGACCGTACTAGATCTCGTATGCCGTCTTCTGCTTGACAACAAAAAAGACTCACAAACGCTCTACGATACATCGTGCAGAATGCGCGTCAAATGGACCATTATCCACACGCCAGTAACTAAGAGTCGCA
>CALLZA010000628.1 GCA_937858165.1 uncultured Ardenticatenia bacterium | reverse complement strand
TGGACATCGTAGTGTGGTGGCAGTGTGGATGCTCTGAAGTGTTGATAAGAAATCGAAGAGAACAGGAAAGTGTGAAAATCGGCTACGTAATGGTCAATGAGGACGACGAAAGAGTGGCCAAGCGGGCGCAGAAGAACCCGAGTATTGTTTTTTTTCAAGCAGAAGACGGCATACGATATCTAGTACGGTCTCGTGGGCTCGGAGATGTGTATAAGAGACAGGTTGTGCCCGTCGTCTACCGGCGCGAGGAGGTGTTCCACGGCATCAGCGCCGCGCGCCTGCCCGATCTGGTGCTCCACACCGACCGCGCCAAGTACGTCAGCTTCGGCCACGCCGACTTCGGCTCCAACAAGGTCATCGAGCCGAGCCTCGGGCAGACGGGTCACCACCACATGAACGGCGTGCTGGGGCTGCGGGGGCCGGGCGTGCGCGCCGGGGCGCGGCTGGAGGGGGCGCGCCTGGTCGACCCGACGCCGACCATCCTCCACTACCTGGGCCTGCCCGTGCCGCGCTACATGGACGGCCGCGTCCTGACCGAGGCGTTCACTGACGAATTCAACGCCGCCCATCCGGTGGTCTATAGCGACATCGACCCCGGCGTCGGCCTGGGTGATGACGCTGTCTTCAGCGATGCGGAGGAGGAGCAGGTGTTGCAGAAGTTGCGGGATTTGGGGTATGTAGCTTGATCACAACAAAAGACCTCAGCCTCGTCATCCCCGTCTACAACGAGGAAGACAACCTGGCCGCGCTGGCGGCCGAGATTCGCGCCGCGCTCGACCCGACGGGCCTGGACTACGAAGTCCTGTTCATTGACGACGGCAGCCGCGACAGCAGCTTCGCCTGCCTGCAAGAGCTGGCCGCGGCCGACCCGCGCGTGGTGGCCATTCGCTTCCGGCGCAACTACGGCCAGACGGCGGCCTTCGCCGCCGGCTTCGACCAGGCCCGCGGGCGCGTCGTCGTCACCCTCGACGCCGACCGCCAGAACGACCCGACCGACATCCCCGCCCTGCTGGCCGAGTTGGACAAGGGGTACGACGTGGTCAACGGCTGGCGACAGAACCGGCAGGACGACCTGATCCGCCGCTTTCCGTCGCGCGTGGCCAACTGGCTCATCGCCCGCACCAGCGGCGTGCGCCTGCGTGACCGCGGCTGCTCGTTGCGCGCCTTCCGCCACGAGGTCGTGGAGGACATGAACCTCTACGGCGAGCTACACCGCTTCATCCCCGAACTGGTCAACTTCGCCGGCTTCACCATGTCGGAAGTGCCCGTCAACCACCGCGCCCGCGTGGCCGGCCAGAGCAAGTACGGCCTGTCGCGCACCTTCCGCGTCATTCTCGACCTGTTCACCATCCACTTCCTACGCAAGTACGGAGACCGGCCGATGCAGCTCTTCGGCCGCTGGGGCATCATCCTCTTCGCTCTGGGCGCGCTCGTCGGCGGCTACCTGACGGCACTGAAGCTGTGGGCGGGTGTCAGCGGCGGGCTGGCCGGCTTCAACGCCATGCGCATCGGCGATCGGCCGCTGCTGCTGCTGGCCGTACTGCTGGTCATCATCGGCGTGCAGTTCGTCGTCATGGGCCTTATCGCTGAGTTGGTGACGCGCACGTATTACGAGACGCAGGGGTTGCGGGTCTACCGTGTGCGCGAGGTGGTGAGGCAGGAGTCGTCGGCAGATGGGGCAGATTTGGCAGATTGAAGAGGCTCACGCAAAGGACACGAAGAGAGCAAAGGAAGCCAAGAAGAAGGGCTAGGCGTGTTATAATCCTACCATGCCTGAATTGAGCCGTTTCTTCGGCATCATCATCCGAATGTACTATGACGACCACCCGCCGCCGCACTTTCATGCGTTCTATGGCGATCTGGAAATGCAGGTTGGAATCGACCCCATTACAATCCTGAATGGACGACTGCCGCGCCGCGCGGTGTCGATGGTGGTTGAGTGGGCAGCGATCCACCAGCATGAACTTATGGACAACTGGCAGCGGCTCAGAGCGCAGCAGACTGTCGTTAGGATTGATCCGCTGGATTAAGCAGTTGAGGTGACGAATGTTTCCTAGGATCGTCAGCGTTTACCATGTTCGTGAATACGTCTTACATCTGACATTCGCTAATGGCGAGCAAGCCGACCTGGATATGGAGACGAGGGTTGTCGGTCGTGGAGGCGTTTTTGAGCCCCTAGAGGATGTTAGCTATTTCGCCCAAGTGGCCGTCGACCCGGAAGTGCATACCCTGGTATGGCCCAACGGCCTTGACCTCGACCCGGACGTACTCTACAGCGAGGCGACGGGAACGCCGCTGCCCATTCTACAAACGATTCCATGACATTACTCATCATCGGCTTCGACGGCGCCACCTTCGACCTGATTCGCCCCTGGGCGGCCGAGGGGTATCTGCCCAACCTGGCCCGCCTCATGGCCGAGGGCGTAACGGCCGACCTGGCCAGCACCCTGCCGCCCGTCACCAGCCCCGCCTGGCCGACGTTCATGACCGGGGTCAACCCCGGCAAGCACGGCGTCTTCGACTTCATCCAGCCCCACGGCGAGAACTTCACTCTGGTCAACTCGACGCGCATCCGGCGGCCGACACTCTGGCAGCGGCTGTCGGCCATCGGCTACCGCGTCGGCGTGCTCAACGTGCCCGTCACCTACCCGCCGCAGCCGGTCAACGGCTTCGTCGTCACCGACATCCTCAGCCCGCGCAACGCGACCATCAGCCACCCAGCCGACCTCATCGCCCGCTACCAGGACACGCCCGGCGACGACGGCCGCCCCCTCGGCCCCTACCGCGTCTCGCCCGACGTGCAGTATAAGCCCGGCAACGAAGCCGAGTTCATCGCCGACATCTACGACCTGATCGACGCCCACGGCCGCTGGGCGCTGAAGTTGATGGAGGCCGAGCCGGTGGACGTGCTGATGGTCCACTTCATCGCTATGGACGTGGCCAAGCACGCCCTGTGGCGCTTCATGGATCACAGCCACCCGCGCTACGAGGACTCCCCCTACGAGCACGCCATCCGCGACGGCTACGCCCGCGTGGATAAGTACATCGGCCGCCTGATGGCCAAGCTGCCGCCCGGCTCCACAACGGTGGCTATGTCCGACCACGGCTTCGGCCCGCTGAAGAACATGGTCAACCTGAACGTCTTCTTCATGCAGAAGGGGCTACTGAAGCTGAAGCCCGACGCCATGACCCAACTGAAGGCCTGGGCCTTTCGCCGCGGCCTCACCCCCTCGACCGCCTACCAGTGGATTGCCCGGCTGGGGCTACAGAACACCGTCGCCCGCGTCAGCAAGAAGGCGCGCAACGATCTCGTCGGCAAGTTCCTCAGCTTCGACAGCGTGGATTGGAGCCGCACCATCGCCTATAGCATGGGCCACGTGGGGCAGGTGTACCTGAACCGCATCGGCCGCGAGCCACACGGCATTGTCAGTGACGCGGAGTACGACCGGCGGCTGGCCGAGGTCAGCGACGCCCTGGCCGAACTGCGCGACGAGAGCGGCGCGCCCATCCTGACCCATCTGTGGCGCGGCCACGACGTCTACCACGGCCCCTACGCCGAACTAGGCCCCGACCTGCACCTGGAACTCGACCACTACGCCATGATCGCCTGCCCCCTCTTCGCCACCGAGGGGCGGGTCATGACCCGCCAGATTCGCGGCGACTCCGGCTGCCACCGGCGCGAGGGCATCTTCATCGCCGGCGGCGCGGGCATCCGCCGCGGTGTGGCCCTGCCGGAGGCTAGCATCCTCGACCTGGCCCCGACGCTACTGCACCTGTTGGGCGAGGCGGTGCCGCGGGAGATGGACGGGCGGGTGCTGAGCGAGGCACTGGTTGACCCTGCGCCGGTGCGCATTGAGGAGAGCAACGGTGCGGATGTGGCCGCCGAGCAGGGATTTGGCGCGGAGGACGCAGAGCAGATTGAGGCGCGGCTAAGGGGACTTGGCTATCTATAGCAGGAGGTGGCCTATGCCAACCGAGGTCTATCCTGTTACCGCCGACCGATGGCCCGACCTGGAGGCTCTCTTTGGCCCCAAGGGTGGCTATGGCTGTCTCTTATACACATCTCCGAGCCCACGAGACCGTACTAGATCTCGTATGCCGTCTTCTGCTTGAAAAAAAAAACTACTGCAAACACACTAGGCCAGCGAAAGTAGGAAGTCAAAAGTGGACAGGAAAAGATAACACAGGCACGGCGCAATAACACGCTCATGTCACGAGATCGTCAGCCGACACATGGAAACACGCATAACTATCTATCTGCACTGACCACTAA
>CALLZA010000627.1 GCA_937858165.1 uncultured Ardenticatenia bacterium | reverse complement strand
GATGTCGCTCTTATCCGTATATGTTGTTTGGTGAGGCTGTGCTAGGTCGCGAGACTGCTGTTGATGAGATCATACAGTATTATGTAGTCTAGTTGCGTTTTGTTTTTTTTGAAAGCAGAAGACGGCATACGAGATCTAGTACGGTCTCGTGGGCTCGGAGATGTGTATAAGAGACAGGCTTCCAGCCGGTGGCGCAGCGCGCCGACCAGCCCTTCCTGCTCAAGCACGGTCGGCCGCAGCCCGTAAACCAGCAGGCGCAGTTGGCGCAGCGCCTGCTGCGATAGCTCGCTAAGCCGGACGACGTACTCGCCGGTTGTGCTCAGGTCGGCGGTGGATGAGTGGCGGCGGGCCGCCTCGGCCATGAGGCTGGCGCTGTAGAGCGACTGGGTGACGGCTTCGTGCAGGTCACGGGCCAGTCGTTGGCGCTCTTCCTGGGCGGCGCGGGCGGCGGCCTCGGCCACCTGAATCTGGGCGGTGATGTCGACCATTGCGCCGATGAAGCGCACGGCGTGGCCGGCGTCGTCGCGCAGAACGTAGCCACGGTCGAGGACGTTGGCATAGCGGCCGTCGGCGCAGAGGAAGCGGTACTCGTCGGCCCAGAAGTGTTCGTCACCGGCCAGAACGGCGTTGATACCCGCCTCCACGTCGTCGCGGTCGTTGGGGTGGACGTGATCGTGCCACCAGACGTGGTTGAGGTCGCCCGCCAGGTCGAAGCCAAAGAGGGATCTGAGGCCGGGACTCCACTCGACTTCGTCCGTGAGCAGGTTGCGGTCCCACATGGCGTCGGTGGTCACGTTGGCGATGATGCGCAGTCGCTCTTCGCTGGCCCGCAGCGCGTTTTCGACGGCGCGCTGCTCGGTCACATCCTGAGCGATGGAGAGGCGCACGGGGCGGTCTTCCATCTCGAAGGCGTAGCTGACGACGTCAACGTCGATCCGGGAGCCATCTTTGCGCCGGTGGCGGTCGACGCCGAGGCGTGTCTGCGTTGGGTCGCTGATGCGCTGCCGGATGGCATCCAGTTCGTCCGGAGTGGTGAGTTCCCAGATGTCCGACACCAGCATGCCCAGGAACTCGTCGTGGCTGTAGCCATACTGGCGGCAGGCGGCGGGGTTGACGTCGACGAAGCGCAGCGTTGCCACGTCGTAGACCAGCAGGGGCAGGGGGATATTCTGGAAAAAGACGCGGAAGCGGCTCTCAGCGCTTTGCAGGGCGGACTGGATGCGCTCATGGTCAGTCAGGTCCTGGATCATCGACACAAGGTAGGTCTTGCCGTCTAACTCCTCGAGTTGCACCGAGCCGATGGTGGTGCGCGTTTCGCCATTGCGGGTGCGCAGTAGCAACGGGATGTCGCCCAGCTTGCCGGCGCGGCGCAACACTTCGATGACCATGTTGCGCTCTTCGGTGTGGCCCAGCCCGAGCATGGGAAACGTCTGGCCGATGAGTTGTTCCGGCGTGTAGCCGAGCATCTGGGCGAAGGTGTTGTTGACCTCGACGTAGCGCCCTTCGGCCAACGTGGTGATGACCATGCCGACCGGGCTGTCGTGGAAGACACGGTAGAACAGGGTTCCGGGGTAGAGAACTGTAGGCTCCATAAGGGCTGCCGGACGTTCACAATCTGCTTGACCTCATTGTACTAAGGCTGCAGCCGTGTATCATGGGTCAAATGTCGGGTTTCGCAGAGAAACTGCTGTCGCCCCGCGCCACCCATCTTATAATCCATGCAGCGACCGCGAACAAGTAACAATTGACCACCGACAACTACACAAGAGGAACTATGCCCCATCTACAGACCCAAGGCGTCCACCATATCACCCTTATCGGCGCGGATCGACAAACGTCGATCGATTTCTGGGAGGGCGTGCTGGGCATGCCTTTCATCTTTGAGCAGCCCAATCTGGACGTGCCCGAAGAGAGCCACTTGTACTTCGACCCCGGCGACGGCCGTCTCATCACCATCTTCACCCGCGAAGACCGGCGGCCGACCGGCCAACCGACACCGGAGGCCATTGGCGCGGCGCACCACGTGGCGTTTAACGTCTCGCGGGCGGTCTATACCCAGGCCGTGGCCCGGCTGGATGAGCGCGGTATCGCCCACAGCGGCGAGGTCGATCGCGGCTTCATGTATTCGATCTACTTCCGCGATCCGCTGGGCTTCCTGATCGAGCTGGCCAACTACAAGTTCGAGCCGCCGGCCGGCGTCAGCCACGCCGAGGTGTTGCTGGAGGCGCACCAATTGCGCGTGGCCCGCGGCGATCATCACATCGCCGATGCCCATCTGGCCGACGCCATTGCGGCGCTGGCCGAGCGGGGGACGCGGTCACTATCGCGCCTGTAGCGCGATTCTCCAGAATCGCGCTACCAGTCAGCGACGGCGGGGATGATCTCGCGGCCGAACGTCTCCAACGGGGTGATCTCGTGGACGTTGGGCATGTTGAAGATGGCGTGCTGGATGCCCAGCGCGGCCAGGTCGCGGCACTGCGCCACCACCTCAGCGGCTGACATCGCGCCGGGGGCCAGGTGAACCGTGGCCAGCGTCGTCTTTTCAATGGCTTCATAGGGGCGGCCGACGTCGTCGCAATGCGCCCGCAGCGCGTCGAGCTTCTGGCGCAGAACCTCGTCCCCGGCGCGGGCGAACAGGTTGCAGCCATCGGCGTATTGGGCCACCAGCCGCAGCGTCTTCTGCTCCCCCATGCCGCCGATGAGGATGGGCGGGTGGGGCTGGCTGAGGGGCAGGGGGCGACAAAGCGGCTCGGCCAGGTGGAGATGTTGGGCGTGGAACGGCTCCGTTCGCCCGGCCCACATGTGGTGGGCCAGTTGCAGCGTCTCTTCCAGCAGCTCGAAACGCTCCTTCAGCGGCGGGAACGGAAAGCCCAGCCCGGCCGCTTCGCGATCGTACCACGCCGCGCCGATGCCCAGGTAGGCGCGGCCGCCCGATAGCACGTCGAGGTTCGTGGCTGTCTTGATGAGCAGCGCCGGCGCCCGATAGATGACCCCCGTCACCAGGGTTCCCAGCCGGACGTGGCGCGTCAGGCCAGCCAGGTAGGTGAGGGCGCTATACCCTTCCAGCATCGGCTCTTCGGCCCGTCCCAGCATCGGCTCCAGCTGGAAGAAGTGGTCCATGACCCAGATACTGGCGAAGCCGACACCATCGGCCGTCTGGGCGATGTCGGTCAGGGTGCGGGCGATGGCCGCGTCGCCGCCGGGCCAGGTGAAGCGCGGGATTTGTAGGCCGACTCTCATGCCGGCAACTCCTCGGGCACAGCCTGTCCCCGGGCGGCAAAGTCCGGCTCGCGGTTCCAGACCTCGTTCATGACCGTGTTCATGTCGACCGCCAGCGTGACGCGGCCTTTGGCCGGGTCGTGGCCCTCCACGAAAACCGTCGGCACGTAAACCGGGCCGCCATGGGGCAGACTCTGGACGACTAGATAGGATCGATAGAGCTTCTGCTCGACGTTTACGTCTTCGACCGGGCGATGGATGAAGCGCAGCGTGACGCCCAGGCGCTCACCATCGGCGGTGAACACTTCGCTGAATCGCTTCAGGCCATTGGCGCGCAACAGATCGATACTCTCTTCCATGTGGGGATGTTTCCGACGCAACATAGGACGCTCCTCTCAAAAGCGCGGCGACGAGGGGGCCGCGCCGACAAGTGGATTGTACTCTTTCGCGCCCATGTGACAAACGGAGTAGACAGACAAACCTTGAAGGAGAGCTCAGACTTAACCATGTTCCCGTACTCGTGCAAAAGGACTCATTGTCAAAAGCGCACAAATGTTCTAAAATCTGAATGGCTGCCGGATCATAGCGCCGGGCGGCCGTTGGGGTCACAATGCGTATTCGACTGGACTCAATGACCATAGCCGGCGTGGCGATTCTGCTGCTGTTCGCCATGAGCATCTTCCGCGGCTTCACCACGCGCGTCGCCGCCGATGCTGCGCCCGTGCCGAGCGACCCGACGGCGCTGGTGGCAACGGCCACAGCTGCGGCCGCGGCCCAGGCCGGTTTGGCCCAACCCCCGCCCGGCGACATAGCACCTACCCCCGACTTATCCTCCAGTCTGGCCATCGGCCTGCCCTACGACGAGTACTTCTTGACCCAGGGGTTGCACGGCGAGAGCTATGGCCATCTGGCCGTCGACATCGCCGCCGGCAACGGGGCCATCATCAAGTCGATCGTCAACGGCACGGAGACGGGCACCGGCTACGACCAGTGGGGCAACACCTTCCTCCAGATCGAGAACGACGTCTATACCGTTCTTTACCTCCACGGCGTC
>CALLZA010000626.1 GCA_937858165.1 uncultured Ardenticatenia bacterium | reverse complement strand
TTGTGATGGATGACAGTTATGTGGTGTTGGATGTAGATGAGGTAGCTGATCTGACTTTGATTGTGCTGATTGTGTGATAATGTGGAGGGGTGGGGGGGGGGTGGGGGTTTTTTTTTCAAGCAGAAGACGGCATACGAGATCTAGTACGGTCTCGTGGGCTCGGAGATGTGTATAAGAGACAGCGCTCAGGTTGGTCAGCGTGACGAAGTGGCCGAAGAGGAAGGAGTAGCGGTAGTCGTCGTCCTTGACGTAGAGCGTGCGTCGGAACTTGGGGGCCATCTGCAAGACGAAGCAGAACGGGCACAGGTTGTTGCAGCGGCGAATGTCCACGTCGAAGGTCGGGTGGGCAAACACCAGCCCCAGCGTCTGGTCGTAGTCGCGCTCCGCCTCGAACAGCAGATACTCGCCGTCGCGGCGCACCAGTAGCTCCAGCTCCTCTTCCGCGCCGTGGAACTGCACGTCGATAACGTCCTCGACCGCTTCGTCGTTAATAGCCAGCAACTCGTCGCCCGGGCGCAGACCGATGGCCGCGGCCACGCTGCCTGGCTCAATGGCGACGACACGGCCGCCGGCGAAGGTGGTGGGGTCGATTTCCTGGAAGAGGGGCATTTGTCAGTGTTCAGTAGCCAGTATTCAGTGATCAGCAGGTCATTAAAGACAGATGTGCAACCTGCCCTTACCCAGCCTTCTTACTTCAGTTTCAGCGACGGATAAAGATTGCATCGTCCAGCGTCATGGCGTCTACCTTCTGTTCGTATGCGAAGCACATGTCTTCTCCGGTGTCAGGTAACAGGCAGAGTTGATTGCCGTCTAATTCCCAATCGCCCCCGAAGCTGCCACCTGCAGCCATAGAGATGAAGAAGGTGTTATCGTTATTAAGAATCATGGCATCGCCATCTATATTCTCCCAGCCACCGAAAGGTGAATCCGTGCCACACATGCCACAATCATTTCGCACTTCGACAAAGGTGCGAAACGGGTCTGTCGTAGTAGTAGTGGGTTGGGGCGGTGATGTCTGAGAAGCTGTCTCAGATCGGCACGCGCTGCCGGCTAGCAACGTCAGGGCCAGCAGGAAAATCAATCCGAAGCTTTTAGTTCGGTCGGTGTTCATGTTTTCTCCTGAATTCATTGTCCTTAGCGACCCACGCCTTCAGCATTACCATCGAAGTCATGGTGATCAGGTTACCATCTCTTCAGGCAGCGACTTGGTTGAGGAGGGCCACGACTTCCTCCAGCAAAACCTCGACATGGCGGTCGGTGGTGTCGATGATGATGCTATCGCCGGCCGGGTGCAGTGGAGAGTGCTCGCGGGTGCTGTCGATGTGGTCGCGGCGGATGACGTCGGCCAGGATGGCGGCAAAGTCGTCGTCGTAACCCAGTTGCTCGCGGTCGCGCAGGCGGCGGCGAGCGCGCTCCTCGGCTGTGGCCACGATGTAGAGCTTCAGCGGCGCCTCGGGCATGACCACGGTGCCGATGTCGCGACCGACCATGACCACCCCGCCGCGCCGCCCAAATGCCCGCTGCCGCTCCACCAGCCGGGCGCGAACGCCACTGACGGCCGACACCTGTGACACGGCGGCATCGACCGCCGGCAGGCGCAACGCCCAGGTGACGTCTTCGCCGTCGAGCAGCACCGTGTACTGCCGCCCATCCGTCTCGCCCCGCAACGGCAGCACGTCCAAATCGACGCGCTCGGCCAGCGCGATGAGGGCGGCGTCGTCATCCAGGGGCACCCCCTGCCGGATGGCCGCCAACGTCAGGGCGCGGTACATCGAGCCGGTGTCGAGATAGAGGTAGCCCAGGCGCTGAGCCAGCAGGAAGCCGAGCGTCGATTTGCCGGAAGCGGCCGGGCCGTCGATGGCGATGACGTTAGGCTGTCGTTCGTGGGGCACGGTGCTCCTTTCGGGTGGGGGCTGGGGGCGGCTCTGCGGCGCTGCGCTGCAACTCACGCACTTCGGCCGCCGTCAAGTGACGCCACTCCCCCGGTTGCAGGTCGCCCAGGCTCAGCTGGCCGATGCGTTCGCGCACCAGCCGCCGGACGGGGTGGCCCAGCTCGGCGGCAACGCGGCGGATTTGCCGCTTGCGCCCTTCGCGCAGGATGATACGCAGCCGCGTTTGCTCGGCACTGCGTTCGATCACCTCAATCGGGGCCGGGGCGGTGATGCGGCCGTCGAGCATCACGCCGCGCCGCCACTGTTCGAGGGTGCGATCCAGGATGCGCCCTTCGACGGTCACGTCGTAAACCTTCTCGTGGCCGTAGCGCGGGTGCGTCAGGCGGTGGGCCAGCGCGCCGTCGTTGGTCATCAGCACCAGCCCTTCGCTGGGTTTGTCGAGGCGACCGACAGGGTAGATGTGGGTGTCAGCGGCGATGGGGATGAGGTCGCGCACAGTGGTGCGGCCCTCCTCCAACTCGTCTTCCAGCGAGGAGATGACGCCGCGCGGCTTGTTGAGGGCGATGTAGAGGTAAGGCTCGTTGGGGGGGCGCTCCGTGGCAAACAGCGGGCGGCCGTCGACCAGGATGCGGTCAACCGCCGGGTCGGCCTTGTCGCCCACCTTGGCTACACGGCCGTTGACCGTCACCCGCCCCGCGGCGATGATGCTCTCCGAAGCGCGCCGCGATCCCAAATTCGCCCGCGCCAGCAACTTCTGTAACCGTTCTTCCATAAACTGCCTACCGCCTACTCCTCTTCATCCTCCGCCAGCCGCGGCATCTGCGCCACGCTATCCAGGCCAAACGCCTGCAAAAAGTCGGGCGTCGTGCCATAGAGGATAGGCCGGCCGGGCTTCTCCAGGCGGCCGACTTCCTCGACCAGCCCCTTGCTCAGCAGCGAGCGCAGCGCGCCGTCGGAGTTGACGCCACGCAACTGATCGATCTGCGGCCGCGTCGCCGGTTGCAGATAGGCCACAATGGCCAACACCTCCAGCGCTGCCTGGCTGAGGCGCGTTGTCACCTCCAGCCCCAGAAAGCGCTCGATGGTCGCCCCCGCCTCGGCCGCCGTCGTCAGTTGAACCATGCCGCCGCTCCACTGGAGCCGCAAGCCGCGCCCGGCATACTCATCGGCCAACCCACGCAACAGCCCTTCGACGGCCGCCGGCGTCATCTCCAGCGCCACGCCCAGGCGCGCGGCCGACACCGGCCCGCTGGCGACGAACAGGAGACTCTCCAGCAACGCCGAGGCGCTTAGGCTAGGGACTTCGGCCGGTTCAAGGGTGGCGGGTAGTGCAGTGGTCATCGTTCGTTGGCGGCGCGGGACAAAGGCCCATCATGCAGGTATGATACCGATGATAGCACAACAGCCCACGAAAGGTACGGTACCGATGCTCAATTCACTAAACTACACCCGGCAACACCACGAACGCCACCTGGCCGAACTGTTCGACTTCCTGCGCCTGCCCAGCATTAGCACTGACCCGGCTTACGCCGCGCCAACGGCCGAGACGGCTGCCTGGCTGGCCGAGCGCCTGACCGCGGCCGGGCTGGAGAACGTCCGCGTCATCGCCACCAAGCGCCATCCGATGGTCTATGCCGACTGGCTCCACGCCGGGCCGGACGCGCCAACGGTGCTCATCTATGGCCACTACGACGTGCAGCCCGTCGATCCGCTGGCGCTATGGGAGACGCCGCCGTTCGAACCGCAGGTGCGCGATGACTATGTCTATGCCCGCGGCGCGGCCGACGACAAGGGACAACTTTACATCCACGTCAAGGCAGTCGAGGCGTATTTGCGCGCCACCGGCCGTCTGCCGCTCAACGTCAAGTTCATCATCGAAGGGGAAGAGGAGATCGGCAGCGCCAATCTGCACGCCTTCATCGCCGATAACCACGACCTGCTGGCCGCCGACTCGGCCCTCATCTCCGACTCGGCCATTCTCGGTCGCGACCGCCCGGCGCTGGTCTACAGTCTGCGCGGCAACTGCCACGTCCTGCTGGACATCACCGGCCCGGCGCGCGATCTGCACTCCGGCACCTACGGCGGTAGCGTCAACAACCCGCTCAACGCGCTGGGGCATCTGCTGGCGCGGCTGAAGAACGAGTTCGGCCACGTGATGATCCCCGGCTTCTACGACCGGGTGCGCCCGCTGTCGCTGGAAGAGCGCGAGTTGCTGGCCGAGTTCCCGCTGAGCGAGACGGAGTGGCTGGCACAGACGGGTGCGCCGGCGCTATGGGGCGAACCGGAGTATACGCTGGTGGAGCGCATCGGCGCGCGGCCGACGCTGGACGTGACCGGTATGTACGGCGGCTACATCGGCGAGGGCACCAAGACCGTCCTGCCGTCGTCGGCCCACGCCAAGATCTCCATGCGTCTCGTGCCCGACCAGGAACCGGCCGAGATCGCCGCCCTGTTCGAGCAGTTCGTACACGACATACTGCCACCCAGCGTCCGCGCCACGGTGCGCGTCGTCGGGCTGTCGCGCGCGGCGCTCATCAACCGCGACACGCTGCCCATGCGCGCCGCGGCCGCCGCCTACGAGGCGACGTTCGGCCGCCCGCCGGTGTTCATGCGCGAGGGCGGTTCCATCCCTGTCGTCACCGACTTCGAGGGTCAACTGGGGCTGCCGACAGTATTGATGGGCTTCGGCCTGCCGGGCGACCGCATCCACTCACCCAACGAGCGCTTCTACTTGCCTAACTTCACCAAGGGGATCGAGACCAGCATCCACTATCTGGCGCTACTGGCCGGTCAATCGGCCGCGCCGGCGTAGAGCAGCAGCGTCGTCCGCTTCTCTCCGGCTTCGGTAATGACCCACACGGCGTGTTCGCGCACGGTGTAGGCTGAGACGATGGGGTTCAGCCCGGTCAGCGTATTGACCTTGTTGACCAGGCCCGGCGGCAGCGATTGCCCCACCTCGTCGAGTAACATCGCGTCGTCCACGTCGAGGTCATAGAACTGCCCATAGGCACCAAAGTCGCCGCCGCTGTGACGTTGCAGCACGTCGCGTATCTCCTCGTGCGTCAGGCGTTGGGCGATACCCGTGGTGACGACGATTTGACCGCAGTCGATAAGCCGTCCGGCGGCGGCAAACGGCGCGGCCTGGCTGGTTAGCTCGGTCGCCTCCGAGAGGCGGAAGAAGCCGACCGCGTCGTGGTAGCCCAGGTCGGCATAGGGGATGAAACGGCCGTCACCAAATTCGACACCGATCTCATCCTGATAGATTCGCGGCTTGGGCAGTTCCGCGCGCGAGCAGTGGCTCCGGTAGTATTGATGGCGCGCTTCGTCGGCAACGATACGAACAATGTGCGGTTTTTCAGACATAATCCCGGCCTGTCCCCTTACGTGTGCGCTCGATACTTCACGCTCCGTACACCCTCTATTGTAAGGGTAACAGGCCGCTAAGAGGAAATTTTCTACTCGGATTTCACAGTTCGCGCCGCGAGAAGCTCCATAAGGCAAAGGCCAGCAGAACGAGGAGGTAGAGGACGGCGTAGATGACCATGAGCGTGCTGGGCTCGGTAATGGCGGCGAACGGCCCTAACTCGAACGGATTGGTCACGTCGCTCGGCTGGAAGTAGGCCGTGGCCTTCTTCCAGAGGGAGTCGGCGGGCATGATCAGGCTGCTGACGATGCCGACATTGACGGCCGCCGGGTTGCGGATCAGCGCGCCTACCTGCTCCACCAGACCGCCCAGGAAGGCAATGCCAAACAGCATGAAGGTCATCACGCCGTTGGCGATTGTCGACAGGCGTGTACCGCCGGCGATGCTCACCGTCAGGACGAGCAACGCCGCCAACGCCATCATCAGCACGCCGCGGACGATATTGTCCATGTAGAAGCCGGAGCGCAGGTAGACGATGAGCATCAGCCCGCTAACGAGCAGGGCCAGGTAGCCCAGCACCAGCACCGCGAAGCCCAGCCACTTGCCGATCACAACCTGCCAGCGCGGGATGGGCTTGGTGACGATAGCGTCAATGGTGTGCGACTCGATCTCGCCGGAGAGGGTCGTCACCGAGACCAGCACGGCGACGACGTTGACCAGCAGATTGACCGCATACAGGCCGGCTGTCAGAAGGAGAACGGAGACGAAACTGAGATCTTCCGACACGCCGACTTGGCGCTCGATGTCGAGCCGAATGAAGTGGAAGGCGAGGCCAAAAACAAGCAGAAAGGCGAGGCCCATAAACAGCGCCACCCACAACAGGCGTCGCCGTTGCGCCTCGCGAATGGTCAGCCGGGCAATAACAAAAATCGGCATGGTTACTCGTCCGACTCCTCGCCGATCACCTGGAGGAAGCGGTCTTCCAGCGACAGGTGAGTCGGTGTCAATTCATAGAGGCTGTGGCCGCTCTGAACGACCCAGCTAGCCAGCGCAGGCAGTTGGGCCTCGTCGCCCAGCGTCAGACGAATGCGACCGTCACCCGGTTCCAGGGCGACATTGCGGCCGAACTGCCCCAGCCCTGTCAGCAGCTCCGGCGTCGGCTGGCCGACACGCACCAGCACCTGCATTGCCTCCTCCTCGAACTCCGTGAGCGACGACGTCTGTAAGACGCGGCCGCCGCGAATGAAGGCCACTCGATCGCACGTCTTCTCCACTTCGCTCAGGAAGTGAGAGTTCAGGAACACAGCCATGCCGCGCTGGCGTAGATCGGTGATGATGTCGCGCACCACGCGGCGGCCAATGGGGTCAAGGCCTGACGTCGGCTCATCGAGGAAGACGAGAGCCGGGTCGTTCAGCAGCGCCTGGGCCAGGCCGATGCGCTGGAGCATCCCCTTGGAGAACGCGCCAAGCTTCGTCGCGGCACGATCCTCTAGCCCGACCAGCTTGAGCAGGCGGGGCACAGCCTCGCCTCGCGCCGCCCGGTCCATCCCGTACAGCTCACCGTGCAGGTTCAGGAACTCGTCGGCGCGCAGCCACTCATGAAAGCGGAAGTGCTCCGGCAGATAGCCGATCTTGGCCCGCGCCGGGCGGTCGCCCAGCGGCCGCCCAAGCAGGGTCGCCTCGCCGGCCGTGGGCGTCGTCAGGCTAAGCAGCATCTTGATGGAGGTCGTCTTGCCGGCGCCGTTGGGGCCGAGGAAGCCAAAGACTTCGCCGGCGCGCACGTTCAACGTCAGGTCAGCGACGGCCACCTTAGGCCCAAACTCTTTGCGCAAACCGCGGGTGTCAATAACGAGATCACTCATATTGATAGGCATGAAAGCACATCCAGAGCGCTCACGCAAACCGCTCACGCAAAGAACGCGCAGCACGCCAAGAACGCAAAGAGATCGTTATTCCCTTTCTCTTTGCGCTCTTTGCGTACCTTGGTGTTCTTTGCGCGAGCCTCTTTGCGAGCGTGAGCCTCTTCTTACCGCACGGAGTTGGCCTGCGCCAGAAGCTCATCGACGCTCAGCCGACCGGCGGTCATCATGTAGACCATTCCGTCTTTCTGCCAGACAACAGCCGCCTCGGCGTCGGCATCAAATGGCTCCAGGACAACGCCGGTGACGCCGTTGACGTTCGCCTCGCGGTAGGTGCCCATGTTTTGCGGAATGGGCAGCAGCAGCGTGCTCGTCCAGTCGATGCTCTGGGCGATGCGGCGCGCCTCGGCCGGCTCCGTGCCCAACACTTGCAGCAGCGCCTCACCGAGTACAGTCGCATCCACGTCGGCCGGATAGTTCACGTCCGGGCTGGGCGTCTGCACCAGCATGATACCGTTGTCGTAGAGCTGGCCGACGCTAGGGTACACCGTCACGTCGACCCGCGCCCCGTCAAGGCTGTCGGGCAGCAGCAGTGGGTTAGCCCCGGCCGCTTCGACGATGGCCCGCGCCCCGGCCAGATCGACGATGAGGTGGCCCGCGCCGCCCGTCATCACGTAAGTCCGAATCAGCTCACCGCGGTTGGGCAGGCTCTTCGGCGAGAAGCCAACCACGCCCGCCGCCGCTTCAGGCGAATCCACGTTCTCCGGCTCGCCAATCTCCTGGGTGACAACGAACTCACCTGGCTCAAGCCCTTCCTCGCCCAACCGTTCCAGCAGCGCCAATTGCTGCGGCGAGACGGAGATGGGCGCGAACTGCTGCACCCGGAATAGGCCCAGGAAGTCGCTGGCCGCTGCGCGCACGGATGGGAACGCCATCAAAACGGCGATGGCCACGACCACAGTCAAACCAACCGCTGCAAATCTACGAATTGATGTCATGGTTACACTCCTTGAAACTGCTCGGCCGCCGGTACTGCGCCGGTCAGCCGTCTGGTGTCTAAACTGAGCGAGAGCGCGCTTCGGCGCAGCGGCCTCCTCGGCGTCGGGGGCCAGGACGGCCAAACGCTCCAGCACTTCACGGACGTCGTGCTCCTGTTCGTTCATCGCTTCTCCCCCGGCCGCCCGTCGGCGGCCGTCTGCTGCTCATACGCCTCGCGAAATGCCCGCGCCGCTCGGGCCAGTAGCGCCCCCACCGAGGCCGGCGCCACACCGACGATGGCCGCGCACTCGGCATAGCTGAACTCCATCTGGCGCAGGATGAGCAACTGGGCCTGCCGCTCATTTAGCCGCGCCAGCGCCGCCCGCACCGCCCGCCGCTCCTCGCGCTGGGCCGCTTCCGCCTCCGCGTCGTCGGACTCCGACGGAACCAGATGCACGTCGCGCTGCCAGCGGCGGCGGCGGTCGCGCAGGGCGTTGTAGCCCAGGTTCGTCGCCACACGGTAGAGCCAGGCACTGACGTTGTCGTCACTGTTGCGCCGGCGGCGGGCGTGGGCGTGCAACCGCAGAAACGCCTCCTGGGCCAGGTCCTCGGCCTCTCCACGCTCGCCGACCAGCCGAAACAGGATGCCGTAGACCCGGTCGTAGTGGCGCTGGAATAGCGTCTCAAAGGCGGCCGTATCGCCCCGCGCCGTGCTGGACAGCAAGGCCGTATCGTTCAGCGCAGCCATCGCCCGCTCCTGCTCGTCTTCATTCACCCCTCTAAACACCGTCGCGCCCCCGTTTGTGACAGCATGATATGACATTCGGCCACGAAAAGATGTGACTTTCAATCGATGACACCGGTATGCTCCGTGAGCTACTCTGTAGGGTAGAGGTAGACTGCTTTCATGCCTCAGCGGGTGGTGTAAGCCTGCCCATGCATCATACGCGCCAATGCCGCGCCGGCAACCAACACTCATGCAAGCAGCACTTCTAAGAAGTGTCACTTTTGGGAAGTGCCACTTCTTGGAAGTGCCACTTCTTGGAATAGGGGTTTTATCGCGCTATGCTTAGCAAAGACCGCCCCGCATGATCAGTGCCAAGCGCTGAAAGCAATCAGGAGACCCAATGGCGACCTTGAACGACCTCCACGAACTCGGCCAGTCGACCTGGCTCAACTATTTGCGCAGCAGCTTCATCCGCTCGGGCGAGTTGGCCGAGCACGTGAAGCAGGGCATCCAGGGCGTAACGGCCAACGCCCAGGTTTACGAACGCGCCATCCGCGGCAGCAGCGACTACGACGCCGGTCTGCGCCGGGCGATGGCCCAAGGCAAGCCGGCGCGGCGCATTCATGAGGCGCTGCTGGTCGATGACGTCCAGCGCGCCGCTGACGTGCTCCACCCGCTGTTCGAGGCCAGCCACCGCCGGGACGGCTTCGTCAGCTTCGAACTGGAGCCGGCCCTGCTCCACGGCGTGCCGGCGACCGTGGCCGAAGTGCGCCACGTTTCCCACCACGTCGACCGCTACAACGTCATGGTCGAGATTCCGGCCACAGCCGTCGGCCTCGACGCCCTGCGCGAGTTGGTGGCCGATGGTGTCTCGGTCAACGTGACGCACCTCTTCTCGGTTGCTGACTATGAGAAGGCCGCTGTCGCTTACCTGGCCGGCCTCGAGCAGTACCTCACCAGCCACAGCGTCTGGCGCACCGCACCGACGGCCGTGGCCTCCTTTTCGCTGGCCCCCCTCGACGCCGCCATCGACGCCCGACTAGAGGCGCTGGGGCGGCCCGACCTGCGGGGCAAGGCAGCCGTGGCCCTGGCGCGGCGGCTCACCGCCCGCTACCGGCAACTGTTCAGCGGCCCGGCATGGGACAAGCTGGCGGCGCGACGCGGCCAGCCGCTGCGCCCCAAGTGGACGCGCACAACGCCGCGCGACTTCGCCCACCCCGCCCTCTACTACATTCAGCAGCTCATCGGCGAGGGCACAATAATGACCTTCATCCCGGCCACGCTGACCGCTTTCCGGCGCGACGGCATCGCCACGCCGACGTTAGATAAAGGGCTGGACGAGGGCGAAACCCATCTGGCGACCCTGGCCGCCCTGGGCATTGACTTTGAAGCGGTTGCTGCCCAATTGCAGGCTGAGCATCTAGCCGCCTCTGACCATCGCTTCCAGACGCTCGTACAGGCCGTCGTCCACAAGCGCGACGCGCTGGACGTGGGCCAACCCATGATGAGCGTCCAGCTGGGCGAGGCGCAGGCAACTGTCGACGAAGGGCTACACGACCTGTGCCGCCACGCCATCATCGGCCGCATCTGGGCCGCCGACCACACCGTGTGGCAGCCCAGGCCGACGGAGATCATCAACCGCCTCGGCTGGCTCGACATCGCCGACAACATGGCCGACAAGACGGCGCGGCTAGAGGCGTTTGCCAAGAGGATTGTCGCCGACGGCTTCCGCCACGCCCTGCTGCTGGGAATGGGCGGCTCCAGCCTGGCCCCGGAGCTGTTCCAGAAGACGCTCGGCCGCGGCGCGCCCGCCGGCTACCTCGACCTCGTCGTGCTGGACACGACCGACGCCGAGGCCGTGCGCGCCGCCGAGGCGGCTGTCGATCTGCCCCACACCCTCGTCATCGTGGCCACCAAGTCAGGCGGCACGGTCGAGACCCTGTCGGGTTTCAAATACTTCTACAACCGCTTGAGCGAAGTCGTTGGCCCGGAGCGCGTTGGCGGCCACTTCGTCGGCATCACCGACCCCGGCAGCAAGATCGCCGATATGGCCGCGCGCTACGGCTTCCGCGACCTGTTTCTGAACGATCCCAACATCGGCGGGCGCTACTCCGCTCTCTCCTACTTCGGCCTCGTTCCGGCGGCGCTGGTCGGCGTCGACGTGCCCCGGCTGCTGGAGCGGGCCGCCGTGGCCGCGTCGAACGCGACGCTGAGCCACTGCGACGCTATTGCCGACAACCACGCCGCCGTGCTGGGGACGATCCTCGGCCGTCTGGCCCTCAGCGGGCGCGACAAAGTGACCTTCATCACCTCCCCCGCCCTGGCCAGCTTCGGCGACTGGGTTGAGCAACTCATCGCCGAGAGCACCGGCAAGGAAGGCCGGGGCATCGTTCCCATCGTTGGCGAGCCGCCGGCCCCGCTGGAGTCCTACGGGGCCGACCGGCTGTTCGTCCACCTGCGGCTGGAAGGAGACGCGACCAACGACGCCTTCGTGACCTCGCTGGCCGCCGCCGGATACCCGGTTATCGCGTTGCGCCTGGCCGACCTGTACGACATCGGCGGGCAGTTCTTCCTGTGGGAGATGGCCACGGCCGTGGCCAGCTACTTCCTGGGCATCAATCCATTCGACCAGCCCAACGTGGAGGCGGCCAAGATCAAGGCGCGCGAGATCGTGGCCGAGTATGCCAGGACGGGCAGCCTACCCGCCGGCGAGTTCGCCGCCCTGGAACCGGGGGCGCTAGGCACGTTCCTGAAGGAGGCCAAGCCGGGCGACTACATCGCCATTCAGGCCTACATCCCAGCCACGCCGGCGGCCGACGCGGCGCTGCAAGCATTACGCCAGGCGATCCATCTGCGCACCGGGCTGGCCACGACCGTCGGCTATGGGCCGCGCTTCCTGCACTCGACCGGCCAACTGCACAAGGGGGACGGCGGCCAGGGGGTGTTCATTCAACTGGTGTCTGACGCCGTTGAAGACGTGGGTATCCCCGACGAGGCCGGGCAGCCCGCCGCGGCCATGGGCTTCAACGTCTTGAAGAAAGCCCAGGCGTTGGGCGACGCCCGCGCCCTACGCGCGGCCCATCGCCGCCTGATCGCCTTCGAGGTTGGCACACATCCGGTGGCGGCCATCGAGCAATTGGCCAACCTGTAAGGTGATTCTACAGAATCGCGCGATTCTGTAGAATCACGTTACAGCGTTGCCTCCTGCTGTTGCGCCCACTGCATGCAGTTTCGGAAGTCGTTTGACACTGCGTACGTATCTGCCCATTAGCGCATGTGCAAGCGATACCCAAGAACTTGCAGACAAGTTTTTCGGGGCAGTGCTGATAAGCGCTGATTAGCATTGAGGGGCGGACTTACCGCCCCTTTTGCGTTGGTTTCCAAACTCTGTAGAACCTACGCAGCTGAAGACGGTCAGTTGCGGTCATAAAATCCCGAAAAACGGCGAAATAGAATTTCCCACTTTGCTCGGGAATACTTGCTACTGGCGCATCCGCCGCGACTGGCAATGTGGTTCACCCCCACACGCGTGGGGAATACGCAGCGCAGGGCGTCATCGACGCGGCCGAGGCCCGCGGTTCACCCCCACACGCGTGGGGAATACTACTTCGCCGCTGGCTCCACGATCCGGATCAACGGTTCACCCCCACACGCGTGGGGAATACTTGTAGCAGGTCGGCGCGTAGTTGGGCGCTTGCGGTTCACCCCCACACGCGTGGGGAATACGAGGCCATCGTCGCCGCGCTGCAGGACGGTATGCGGTTCACCCCCACACGCGTGGGGAATACGGGCGCGGGCGTCGGCTTTCGCCGCCTCAATATCGGTTCACCCCCACACGCGTGGGGAATACTCTTCCTGTAGCACCCGTTGCAAGTCGGGCGACTGGTTCACCCCACACGCGTGGGGCTGTCTCTTATACACATCTCCGAGCCCACGCGACCGTACTAGATCTCGTATGCCGTCTTCTGCTTGCAAAAAAAAAAACACCACTCAGCCAGTACCTCA
>CALLZA010000625.1 GCA_937858165.1 uncultured Ardenticatenia bacterium | reverse complement strand
TCGAGTTAGTCAGCAGAGTGTAGTTGATTGATAAGTGATTGAGATGTGTGAGTGTATGTGTTATTTTGTTTTTTCAAGCAGAAGACGGCATACGAGATCTAGTACGGTCTCGTGGGCTCGGAGATGTGTATAAGAGACAGGGGTGAGGCGGTGGTGCAGGTCGTGATAGGCAGAGAAGAGTAGCACGCTGATGACGCTGATTGGACGCTGATTTTCGCTGATCAGAGATCGCTGATTCTTGTCAGCGAAAATCGGCGTGAAATCTGCGTCGTCAGCGTGCCATTCTTTCGCCCACTTGAGCTATAATCCCCCTTCCGACTAACCGCATCGCTCATCATCGCCGCTCCGTTCGGGTGGGGTTCTATAAATCTGTGAAATCTGCGTAATCTGTGGTTTCTCTCGGCAATGACTGTCACGCAAGAGATTAAGAGTCGCCTCGACCTCGTCGACGTCGTCCAGGACGCCGGGGTCTCGCTGCGCAAGTCGGGGCGCAACTGGGCCGGCTTCTGCCCCTTCCACCCCAACACCAAGACGCCCGCCTTCTACGTCTTCCCGGAGAGCCAGACGTGGCGCTGCTTCGGCGCCTGCGCCGAGGGGGGCGACGTCTTCTCCTTCGTGATGAAGAAGCACGGCTGGGACTTTAAGGAGGCGCTGGCGGAGCTGGCCAAGCGGGCCGGGGTGACGCTGGAAGAGCACCGGCCGAAGGATACGGCCCGCGAGGCGGCCGAGACGCGCTGGGCGGCGCTGCTCGATTCGGCCTCGCTCTACTTCCACCAGTTGCTGCTCCACGCGCCGCAGGCCGAGGCGGCCCGCCGCTACGTGGCCGGGCGGGCGCTGAGCGCGGAGACGGTGGCGACCTTCCGGCTGGGCTTTGCGCTGGATTCGTGGGACGCGCTGCGCACCCACTTCACCGCCCAGGGGTACACGGAGCAGGAGCTGCTGACCGTCGGCCTGCTGAGCGAGCGCGAGGCGACGGGCACGCGCTACGACCGCTTCCGGGGGCGGCTGATGATCCCCATCCGCGACCTGGACGGCCGCGTCGTCGGCTTTGGCGCGCGCACGCTCGACCCGGAGGGGGTGCCCAAGTACCTGAACAGCCCCCAGACGCCGCTGTTCGACAAGGGCCACCTCATCTACAACCTCGACGGGGCGCGCCGCCACATCCGCGAGGCGCGGCAGGTGGTGCTGGTCGAGGGGTACATGGACGTGATGCAGGCGTGGCAGCACGGCTTCCGCAACGTGGTGGCCCAGATGGGCACCAGCCTGACGGAGACGCAGTTGCGGCTGCTGCAACGGCTGACCAAGCGCTTTGTGCTGGCTCTTGACCCCGACGCGGCGGGGGCCAAGGCGACGTTGCGCAGTCTGCAACTGGCGCGGGAGACGCTCGACCGGGACATGGAGGTGACGTTCGATGCCCGCGGTCTGGTGCAGCTGGAGGGGCGGCTGAAGGCCGACATTCGCATCGTGACGCTGCCGGAGCTGTCTCTTATACACATCTGACGCTGCCGACGAGCGATCTAGTGTAGATCTCGGTGGTCGCCGGATCATTAAAAAAAAAAACAAGCTGAACTCTCGCACAGACACTCGACAGCAGCGAGATGTGACGGAGAGTGAGATGGCCAAGCAGCTGGTGAAAACATAGACAACTCTCGGTGTACGCG
>CALLZA010000624.1 GCA_937858165.1 uncultured Ardenticatenia bacterium | reverse complement strand
TCCGGTTGATGGGTATGGTGTACCTGGCCTTGTGCGTGTTGTTCTCCGGTGGGGCCAGAAGGGTGTAGATCGTGTAGTCGCCGCCGGGGGGGTAGACGATGCCCGCGTCGCCGTGCTCGTTGAAGCTCCAGCCGTGCTTGTGCGACACGCGCACGTCGTCACTCTCCGGCACGCCAAAGCGGATCAGGTTGCCCTCGACGTTCTGGACCATCAAATCGACAATCGCCTGGCACTCGTCCTGGGTAATCTCGCCCGGATAGATAGCCAGCAGGCCCCCTTCGCCGCGAGCGCAGTAGTAGAGCATGCCCAGCAGATAGCCAATGTCCTCAGCCGTGGTCTGCATCGTCAGGTCGGGGTTGGTGTTGATGTCGGTGCGCTGGTTGGCCGGGGTGGTGTAGGTGCTCGGCCGGCTGGGGACGACCTGCGCGTCGTAGGGAATGGCCATAAAGCTGTTGACCATGCCCATCTCGTGCATGCCTTTGGTCAGCGCCTCGGCTCCGGCGTAGGTGTTGTCTTGCCCGGCGATGACGTGGAGCAACAGGTTGGCGGCGTGGTTGCTGGAGGCCGTGGCCGTGTCCAGAAATAGTTGACGCTCGTAGTCGTTAGGTGGGTTGACCAGCGTACGGTAAGCCTCGACGAAGATGGCGATCTTCAGAATGCTCAGGCCGGAGACGGCCACGTCGGAGTTGATGCGCACCTCTTCACCCGTCTGGAGGTCCAGAATGTAGACGGCCCCAAAGCCGTCGAACGACGCCAGTTGGTTTTCGATGGCGTCTTGCAAGACGGTGATGTTCCAGTCCGGGGCCGGTTCGTCGATGAGGGTCAGTTCGGCGGCGCGGTCGTCGGGACTGTAGAGCGCGGCCCGCAGGCGCTGCAGGCTGACCACGCGGTCGGTAATGACGCCGGGCACACCGGCTTGAATCTCGCCCGTGTCCACCAGCAGTTGCGGCCCCTGGGCGGGGCGGTCGACAAAGCCGGCGATCATGTCCAACTGGCGGCCGAGCGCGGCGTCGTCGTGGCGGGCAACGATGCCGACAGTGATCGGCTGGGGCGACAGGCCGATGACGAATTCGGCATAGCGCCGCCACATCTCCTGCTTTTCCCATTCGGCCCGGGCGGCGACCAGCATACCCTCGGTGTCGATAGTGAAGCCGACTTCAGCCGGCAACACCTCGGCAGCGCGCTCCTGGTCGTTGAAAACGGCCACCGGCGAGAAATAGCGGTCGTTGACCGCGGCCCGGGCGGCGTCCAGTGTCAGCCCGGCCACGTCGACGCCGGCAATGGTCGTGCCCGGCGGCAGCTTGTCCATGGCCCGCCAGAACAGAAAGCCCTGGTAGAGCAGGAAGGCGCTGCCCAGAACGAGCAAGGTGACCAGCAAGACGTGGCGAATGACCTTTAACATACCGTACCGGCTCAGTTATTGGCGGCGCTGGTCTCTTCCAGATGAGGGGTATCGAGGTTGAAGTAGTTATAGGTGGCGCGCGAGACGTCGGCCATCAGTGGCGCGCTTAGCTCCCACTCCAGCCACTCCGGTTTGTAGAGCACCTCGACCAGCACGTAATCGCCGCCGGGGCTGAAGACGATGCCGGCATCGACGTTGGTGTCACCGGTCCAGCCGTGGCGGTGGGCAACGTTGACCTCGGTCGGAACGCCTTCTTCCAGCAGACTGCCAATCTTGTTCTGCTGCATGTAGTCCAGTATTTCCAGGCACTCGCGCTGCCAATCGTCGCCGGGGAAGGCCGCGGGCAGCGCGCCCCCCTGACCGGTGGCGCAGTAGTAGATCATCGACAGCAGTGTGCCGATCTCTTCGGCTGTCGTCTGCATGGTCGGGCTGGGGTTGGCGCGCAGCACCTCGACGGTGTTGGCCGGCGTCTCCGGCGTCCGCAACCCGGCGGGCAGTCCGACATCGTAGGGGGCCATAATAAACGTGTTGACCAGGCCTAGCCGTTGCATCGTCGCCGTAACCTGGGCCGCCCCGGCCACCGGATCGCTACCCGTGCCGATGAGGGCCAACAGCTCGTTGGCGCTGGTGTGTTCCGGGTTGGTCACCAGGGTATCGGAGATGAGTTGGCGTTGCGAGAGCGTGGGTAACTGGTTGAGCGTGCGGTAGGTCTCCAGGACGATGGGAATCTTCATCAGGTCGATGGCCGAGACTGGCTCACCACTGTTGATGTTGATCTCCGCGCCGGTGTCGAGGTCCATGATGAATACGCCGGCCATACCGCCGGTGTCCTGCTCATAGACCTGGAGCCGGTTGACGAGCAGGCGGGCCAACAGGTTCATGTTCGGCCGCTCCGGCTCTTTCGGCTCGATGACCAGCCGTGCCTGGCGCATGGTGGGCCGCAAAAGGGCCGCTTCGATGTCGGCAAAGCTGGCCTCGATGTTGGTCTCGGTTCCCGGCGTGCCCAGTTGGAAGGTCATGCCTGTCTCTTATACACATCTCCGAGCCCACGAGACCGTACTAGATCTCGTATGCCGTCTTCTGCTTGAAAAAAAAAATAACACAAATTCAAGCTCAATATATGTAATACAGAGTACCACTACCACTGAATATGAGTATACTAAACATACAAAGAC
>CALLZA010000623.1 GCA_937858165.1 uncultured Ardenticatenia bacterium | reverse complement strand
CGGTCGGCAGGCGCGCGCCGCGCCATTCGCAAAACGCCTGGGCGTTGAACCAACTGACGTTGATGACGGGATAGGCGTCGAAGGCCGGGTCGCCGTAGTAGCTCTGGTGGTAGGTGGCCCCGGCGCGCGCCGGGCGCGGGCAGACTTCGGCGGCCACGCACTGGGCGTAGGCGGCGTTGGTCACTTCCGTCTCGTCGATCAGGAAGCCGTCGATCTGCACCACGCGGGCCGGCTTCTCGTCGTTCTCCTCGCTGGCGTCGTCGCCCAGGGTGAACTGGCCGCCGGGGACGTAGATCATGCGCGAGCCGGTGGTGGTGATGAACGGCTGCGGCGTGGCTGTGGGCGGGATGGTCGGCTCAGGCGAGGGGGAGGGCGTGGGCGCGAACTCGGTCAGGGCGGCGGCCACGGCCGATTGCAGCGTCTCCGTCGCCGCCGGGCCGGCGACCGGCGCCGGTTCGCGCAGGTTGGTGATCACCAGAAAGGCGGAGAAGGCCAGCAGGAACAGCCCGCCGGCAAGCAACCCCAGCAGGGTCCGCCGCTCCATGCGCCGCCGGACGCGCGTGGGGCGGCGCGGCGCGGCAACGGGGGCGGCGGCCGTCGGCTCCAGCCCAGCGCGGCGCAGCGGACTGACGACGGGCGCGGGTCTCCCGGCCGGCCGCTCCAGGGCGCGGGCGAACGCCTCGACCGATTCGTAGCGCGTATCGGCCCGCAACGACATGGCCCGCCCGGCGACGATGGACAGGTATGGCTCCACGTCGGGGTTGACCTCGCGGGCCGGCACGAGGTCGCTCAGGCCCGTCTCGCGGCTGAGGGCGTTGGGCGGGGTCTTGCCGGTCAGCAGGGCGTAGAGCGTCGCGCCGAGGCTGTAGATGTCGGCCGTCGCGTCCGTCGTGCCCTGGGCCTGCTGCTCCGGCGCGCCGAAGCCGGCCGCGTGGGGGCGCACGCCCAGGCCCGGCAGGCCGGAGTCGACGAGAAAGACGTCGCCCGTGGGCGTCAGGCGGATGTTGGCCGGCTTGACGTTCAGGTGGAGTTGTTTCTGTTCATGCAGGTAGACCAGCGGGCGGCAGGCGGCCTGGAGCCAGGGGACGATCAGGTCCGACGGCAGCGGGCCGTATTGGGCCAGCAGCTCACCCAGATCGACGCCATCGACATAGGCGCTGACGAGGTACTGGCCGTTGTCGAGGGCGAAGTGGTCGAGCGTGGCCGGCAGTTGCGGGTGGCTGAGGGCCGCCAGCCGCCGCGCCTCGGCTCGAAAGAGGCGCTGAACGTCGACCGACGGGTCGAGGTACTCCTTAATGGCCACGTCGCGCCGGTCGGTCTGGTCATAGGCGCGGTAGGTCGCGCCATAAGGCCCGGCGGCCAGCAGGCTGACGATGCGGTAACGCTTGTGGAGGAGTTCGGCCGGTAAAAGGGGCATAGGAGCTATCGGGGGCGGGCGGCCTGCTGCGGCGGCAAGTGGCGGGTGGCGAGCGGCGGGTGTGCGGCCGGCGCGCCGTCGCGCGCCGGGACGGCGGGTTTCAACCCACCGCTAGCCGCCCAAGTGCGTTGAAACATACGCCAGAGAGTGACGCGCTCTTCAGTGCGTTTCAACGCACTTCCGACGCTAGCCGTGGGTTTCAACCCGCGACGCACGCACCCCTGGCGCACGCGCTCGCGATGCTCACCCACAACCATCACACCTCTCAAACCGCACCATCTCGCTCAGCGCCCCGCCCGTCCCCACCAGCAGCGCGCGCATCTCCACTTCGACGTGGGGGGCGCAGTCGGTGGCGGCGGCGAATTCGCGGATCATGGCGTAGTCGCTGGGGATGATCTCGCCCGCGGCGCTCAGGGCGTCGATGGCGGCGTGGTCGAACCAGGCGACGAGGCCTTCGTCCTGCTCGGCCGCTTCGCCTTCGCCGGCCAGCAGGTCGCAGACCAGTAGCAGGAAGTGCGCCCCCAGCGTGCCGGCTGACCAGGGGGCGACGCGCTCGCTGACGACGCCGCGCACGGCGACGAAGGCCGTGCTCAGACCCGTCTCCTCGGCCACTTCGCGGACAATGGCCTCCGGTAGCGTCTCGCCAAACTCCCACTTGCCGCCGATCAGCGCCCACTGTCCGGTGTATGGCCCGGCGGCGCGGCGGATGAGCAGCAGCCGCTCGCCGTCGTCAAAGGCGCGGCGGATGAGGCCGACGACGACGGGGACAGGGGCTGTCTGGCCGCGCCAGCGCTGTTCGGGGGGCAGGGTGGGGAGGGTAGTGAAGGGATTCATAGACGGCTGACGGCCGACGGTTGACCGCCGCCAGATCGATCCGTGGCTGTCGTCGGCGGTCGGCTGTCGTCGGTCGTTTAATCTCGCTTGCCGAAGTATTGTAGCAGCAAAGCATGGACGAAGGTATAGCCGCCGCCGACCTTGCGCAGCAGGTTGCGCTCGGCCGTCTGGTTGAGGAAGGCGGGGTACTCCTCGGCAATGTGGCCGCGGTCGTGGAGGACGCGGCGCAGCCGGGCGTGTTGCAGATAGGCCAGGAGGCCGAAAGCCAGGGCGAAACCCAGACCCAGGTAGGTGAGCAGCCAGACCATCCACGGCGCGGCGGCGACGATGATCGTCCGGCCGGCGATGAGCATTGCCGCCGAGACGGCCAGGCCGAGCAACACACCGGCCAGCATCATCACGCGCGTCATGACGGTGATGCCGCTGCGCAACGACTGGGCCACGCCCTGCCCCGGAGACATCCGCAGCCGCAGCTCGCCCGGTCGCAGCCCGGCTTCGGCCGCGCCCAGCGCCCCGCCGCCGGCGGCCAGCAGCGCCGCCCAGGGGGTAGCGCTCCAGCGGTCAAGCCAGCCGACCAGCGCCCCCAGGGCCAGCCCGCCCAGCGCGCCGACGCCCAGCCCCAGTGCGCCGTAGGGCCACGACCAGGTAAGCGACTCAACCGTCTCGATGCGGTTGAACGGCAGCCGGGCGCGCAGCAGGAAGCGACCGGTCAGGCTGGGCACGGCTGCGGCCAACAGCCCGACCAGCAGCACCGCCAGCGCCGCCCCCCACCGGCCGAAGACCATGGCCAGGAACTGTCTCTTATACACATCTGACGCTGCCGACGAGCGATCTAGTGTAGATCTCGGTGGTCGCCGTATCATTAAAAAAAAAACACAAGAAGAAGTAAGGAAGACAGAGAGTCGCGAGCATATAAGAAAACCAGAGGACGACGGACAACGGAACGAAGAAGAACTGGACAACGAAGACGAAGAAGAATCAGAGAGTAGTAAAGACGAAGACAGCAGG
>CALLZA010000622.1 GCA_937858165.1 uncultured Ardenticatenia bacterium | reverse complement strand
TTCTTTATCCATTCATTTGGTATGTTTTTTTTTATCACTACTTCTGGTAGTCTTGCGTAGTTACTTGTTCCTTGGATTATTCTCTCACGGATGTCTGTGTATTATGACTCTACTTGTGTGTTTCTATGTCTCTCTTGTCGTTACAGTCATCCGCACTCCCTCGGTGTTAATTTGTGTTTTTTTTAATGATACGGCGACCACCGAGATCTACACTAGATCGCTCGTCGGCAGCGTCAGATGTGTATAAGAGACAGACACGACACAGGGCGTACTTCAGAAAGGGCTGCGGCTCCTCTTCGCTGGCCCCGCCGCGCCCCCACATGACCCGCCGCACGTCGTCGTCGGCCATATCGGCCGGCAGATCGTAGACGCGGCGGCCGCTCTCCGGGCAGGGAACCCACTCCAGGTCGAAGGCCCAGACGTTGCTGGCTATGGTGCGAAACATGATCGACTCTCCCGTTGCCCGCCCCCACAACACCCCCGTTGCTCCCGGAGTATACGGTTGCCCCGTGGCGGCGGCAAATGGGAGCCAGGCCGGCAGTTAATCAGTACCGTTTAACCATTTTTGGAGGGCGAAATGGACAAACGACGGCCGCTAAAGATCGGATCATTTCTCTACAGACACGCTTGACCCATCTGCTAAAATAACTGCTGGAGGGTATGATGGGGAGAATGCGGCAAGGAACCAAAATAGTGGCGATAGCCACCCTCTTGCTAGGGCTGGCGGTGTTCACGGCAACAGTGGCCGCCGGCGCTCTGAAGTGGTCGCGCCTCGGCCGCCTGCAAGAGACGACCGGCGCGCAGCCGCTAGTGGCCGCGCTGGCTGCCCATCCCAGCGATCCGGACATCCTCTATGCCGGCGCCTGGCTGACAACCCCCGGTGCCGCGCTCGTTTATCGCAGCGCCGACGGCGGCGCGACGTGGCAAGCGGCCGACGCCGGGCTGCCGACCGATCTCGACGCCAACACCGGCGTCGAAGACCTGCTGCTGGACCCGGCCAATCCCGACGTGCTCTATGCCGCCCTGCACCGGCGCGGCATCTGGCGCAGCGACGACGCCGGCGCGACGTGGCAGAACCTCAGCGACGACGCGCTGGCCGCTGACGAGGACGTCATCGACCTGGCCCTTGACCCCGAGTCGCCGGCCACCCTCTATGCGCTGTCAACCGACGGCCTCAACGTGCTCAGTAGTGATGGGCGCTGGAAGGCGATGAACCGCGGCCTGCCCCGCCCCGCCACGGTCGTCTACAACGGCCTGGCCCTCGATCCGACCGACCCCGGCACGCTCTACATCGCCACCAACCCCAAGGGGCTTTATCGCACCACCAACGGCGGCCGCAACTGGCGCGAGAACAACTTCCAGTTGGGCGGCGGCGTGCGCAACATCAAGGGCGTCGCCGTCAGCCCCAATGGCGACCTGTTCGTGTCACTGCGCGGCGTCGGCTTGTTGCGCAGCGCCGACAACGGCCGCACCTGGACGCCGTCGCAAGAGGGCATTACCTTCACCAACACCCTCTTCGGCACCATCAGCGCGCCTATCTTCGACCCGAACGACCCCAGCGTGGCCCTGACTCACAACAGCGACGGCGTCTTCCGCAGCGCCGACGGCGGCGCGACGTGGCAGCGCTTCAGCAACGGGCTGAGCGTGACGGCTGTGGTGACGACGCTGGGGTTCGCCCCGGCGCGGCCGGACGTGGCCCTCGGCGGCACGGCCGCTTCCGGCGTCTGGGCCGCGGCCGAGGAGGTCACCGACCCCCCCCACCCCCCCCCTCCCACCCGCCTGATGTTCGTGCCGATGATCCGGCGGTAGGAACCGCAAATGACGCTGACTTAACAGACCGAGCGTATCGATCTCACAAGTTGAGCCGACTTCTCGAGCGCTGACGCAGGGCCGAGAAGATCACCAGGCTACGGTTTGCTGATCGAAACCGGCGCGTTGAAGTTGCGCAAGTTGTCGAGCGCCTCACCTCTGGTATCGCCGCCGCCCGCATCGATGACGAACAGCAGTTGCGTGCGCATCAGTACCGGCCCGCCATCGATCTCCGTCACCCAGATGGCGTACTCCATCGACTTCACCGCCTCCCGCGGCAGCTCGTCCAGGCCTATCGGGGCGGCGGCCAGGACAGCCAGGTCGGCGAAGTCAACTTCCGCGAACCGGTAGCCCTGGGTGGCATTGCCGTCAATCATCTCCTCAAAAGGCACACATGGCCGCCCGAGCAACTTCTCCAAGGCAGCGGCGTCGATGATTTCACTATTGCGGATGTCGGTCGTCAGAATCGTGGGCAATATGTCTTCGGTTGGCCCCCACGCACCATTCCCCTCACGGAAGTAGAACTGGCCATCCACAAAGATGATGTTGATGGGCGGACCATCGCTAATCGGGGCCATGGCCTCTATCGCCAGGGCACTAACCTGGCCGCCGCTCTGGGCCACCGACATGTCGATGACCATCAGGCTTTGGAGCTGCGGATCATTGGGCGACTGGCCGTTGATAGCTACCTGCCGGGTATAGCTGGTGAGCAGAGCAACACCGGCAACCGCCTGGCGCAACCGCTCTATATCGCAGACCATTTGCGTCGAGGCGGGCAAGTCGGTTGGTAGCGGCGTGGCGGTCGGTTCAACAGCGGCTGTCGGCGGCGGGAGAGTCGGGGGTACGGGCGTGGGCGCAACGGTCGGCGGCGGGGGGGTCGCGGGTATGGCCGTGGGCGCAACGGTGGGAGCCGGTGCGACGGCCACAGCCGTGGGCAGGGCCTCCGCACCCCCACAGGCGGCCAATACCAATAGCAAAACCAGACCAATGGCTGAGAAAGTGATGCGTGACATGATGTGACTCCCCTGAACTTGTCAAGGCGAGTTGGCAAATCGCCTCAACGCTAGGGCGCGGTTTGCTAAATCGCGCTACTGGCATTATCCTGCTTTACTGGGAAAAACCAACTGTTTGCTTTGCCGTTATGTTAACCCAACTCCGTCATCTCGTCTTCGGTTCTCCCCTGCCGTCGGCCGACCTGGGCGAGACGCGCCTCGACAAGGTGCGCGCTCTGGCCGCCCTTTCGCCCGACGCCCTGGCCTCGGTCGCCTACGCCAACCAGGAGATCTACCTCGGCCTGCTGGTGGCCGGGGCGGCCGGGCTGGGCCACGCCTTCCGCCTGGCCCTGGTCATCAGCTGTCTCTTATACACATCTCCGAGCCCACGAGACCGTACTAGATCTCGTATGCCGTCTTCTGCTTGCAAAAAAACAACAACCACACTATAACATCAAGAC
>CALLZA010000621.1 GCA_937858165.1 uncultured Ardenticatenia bacterium | reverse complement strand
TGTGTGTCAGTACCTAGGTGTTGTGGTGTCATTCTGGCTCAGCACGCCATCAATGCATTGATGTGCGGATAGCTCACCTACGAGCTGATGTTCCTCGTGTTTTTTTTTTCAAGCAGAAGACGGCATACGAGATCTAGTACGGTCTCGTGGGCTCGGAGATGTGTATAAGAGACAGCCCTATGACACTGCCTACTTCCACGACTCCAACCTGCCGGACAACATCGACCCGCTGCAACTGCCCAGCTATAGCCACGTCTTCCAGTTCGAGCTGGCCGAATCGCGCCACCCGACCGGCAAGTTTGAGGCCAAGAATATTCAGATGCTCAGTTGGATGCCGTCATGAGTGTCGCGCGGGTTGCCTTACCCGCGCTGCTCTGGCGACGCAAGAACGCGGGCAAAGGAACCTGCGCTACGGTTGGGGAATTTGTTGACATCGTTGGCGACTTCTGCTAACATCCTGACTTGCACCCCCAGGGGGCGTGGTGTAGCGGTTAACACGTCGGCCTGTCAAGCCGAAGATCGCGGGTTCGATCCCCGTCGCTCCCGTAGTAGCCTACAGTCTAATATATAGGCGTATGAGCTCTCGAATTATCTCGAGGGCTCTTTGCTTTTATAGGCCACCGAGCGAGGCCGAGTGCGGGAGCGATCGAGGAGTGGCCGTCTTCTTGCGAACCACACATGCATAGCAAAACTACTCCCTAAGGAGACCGCCTCTGTAGATCCACAGCGCTCAAGTGCTGCCATACACACTTTCATCTGCCCGCATGTGGCCAGATATCCACGCAATTCAGGACAGACCATCGCTAGCGACCGCTCAGGATCTCTTGTACCACCTCAGCTAGTTGCAGAGTTGCCCCTGACGCCACCAGCGGCGCCACTTCCTCGTCAGGCAATTGCAGGCGGCCTATCTCGCTCTCGATCTGTCCTTCAAACTGGTGGTGGCCGGCCGGATGATGCCGCACCAGTCCGAAGAGCGCCAGCGCCCCGGCGACATCCCCATCGGCCGCCAGCAGCCGCGCGTAGGCAAACAGGTTGGCGATCAGCACCGAGTCTCCGCCGGCCCGGGTTGCTACAATCATGGCCTCCAACAACTGCTGTCTGGCGGTCTGGAGTTCGCCGAGGTCGAGACTCGTCTCGGCCAGATTGCCCAGAATCAGGGCAATGTTGAGCCTGCGGTCAAGTTGCCGGGCTAGAGCCAGCGCGGCTGAGAAATACCCGCGCGCGCCCAAGACATTACCCCGTTTCATCGCCAGCGTCCCCAACGAGTTGTTGACGATGAGTTCATCCACGGGATTGCCATACTGCTCGACAAGACGAAAAGCCGATTGATAGTAGTCTTGAGCCGCGTCGAGGTCCGGCCGGTCAAAGGCGATGTGGCCGAGCCGGTTGAGAGCCATGATCTCAAGCCGCGCGCTGCTCATTTCGCGGGCCAGCGCCAGCATGCGCAGCAACGTGACCTCGGCCGCGGCGAGATCGCCCTCGGTCCAGTCGAGCAATTGGAGCACCATCAGTCCCCGGAATAGCGTCTCGCCGCCGATATGCTCGGCGATCGCCAGGGCCTGTAGAGCCAGCTCCCTCGCCTGAGGATAGTCACCGCTAAGGACTAGCGCGCGGGCGAATCCGATCTGGGCTTGCGCACTAAGCTGGCCATCATTTTGTTCAGACGCGGCTGTGATAGCCATCGCCAGCCACGTTTTGGCGGTCTCTAACTCGCCCAGATCCAGGTGAGCGATACCGGTCTTATAGCCGAGGCGCGCCCGGTACTCGTCTGGATTCGCCTCAATCGCGCCGAGCAGCTTCAGCGACCTTTCGTAAGCTTCAGACGCCGTTGCATAGGCATTGGTGTTGGAGGCGAAGTCGCCGGAACGCTCCAGATAGCCGGCCGCCTGTTCGAACAGCCCAGCCAGTTCATAGTGGTCGGCAATGACCGCCAGATACTCGCTGATTCGCTCGCCGGCGTTGGCCTCCAGCCATTCGGCCGCGCGGCGGTGGTACTGCTTTCGCAGCCGCACCAGAACGCTCTCGTAGACCACATCATGAAGCAGCGCGTGCTTGAAGATGAACTCCTGAGCTCCGGCAAAGACAGAGAGACCGCGACGGTAGATCAATTCGCGGGCGGCAACGCTGTTCAGCGAGGGGACCAGCGCGCTGCGTTCCATCTGGGCAACAGCCGCGGCTGCCGCGTCCCAGAAGATGCGGCCGACGATAGATGCCTGTTTCAATACTTGGCGCTCGGTTCGCGGCAAGCCGTCGACACGCGCCTGCAAGAGGTTGGTCAGTGTGGCCGGCACTCGGACGTTGTTCAGCTGCTCCAGATCGACGCGCCACAAGCCGTTGCCCGGCAGGATGACCCGCTGATCGACCAGCATATGCACCAACTCTTCCGTATAGTAGGGATTACCCTCGGCGCGGTTGGCGATCAGTTCCCGCAGTGCCGCCGGCACGTCCTTTACATGTTGAAGAATCTCATCTACCAGTTCGCGGTTGTCAGCCGGGTCAAGTGGGGTCAGATCGATACGCTGGATACGGGGCATGTTGGCGTCCCAATCCGTGACCTCTTCATACAGAGCCGGCCGCGCCAGGCACACCAGCAGTAGGGGAACTCGCGTTCCGGTAGCCTCCTCAAGCGCCAAAGCCAACCAGCGAACCAGTTCGAGCGAGCGGGCGTCCGCCCAATGAATGTCTTCCAAAAAGATGACGGTCGGCTGACTTTGGGCCAACGCACGAAAGTATGTCAATAGATAGACCCGCGCCGTCGCGCCGAATTGGGGACTGCCAAGCAGATTGGCGACGGAGGGGCTGTCGGAGAAGTCGAAACCAAGCCAGTGGCCGATGATGTCTGCTTGAGCCTCGGACAGCCGCTCACCATCGGGTCCGCGCGCGGTCATGATCCCGTCGCGAAACTTGTCCAGAGCGACGGCCGCAGCATCGCTTTCGAGAATACCAAAGCGAAAGGCAAAAAGATCTCGAAAGAGGCCAAGCGCCACCGTGCGGCGGTTAGCTGTAGCCCGACCCTTGAAATAGTAGACCCGCTCTGGCCGCACTTCCACCCAGTTCTCAAACTCGTAGACCAGCCGCGACTTGCCCACGCCGGCCTCGCCAATGACGGTGACAACCTGTGTTGCTCCTTCACCTATCAGCGACGTAAATGCGGCTTTCAGACGGCCAAACTCGGCTTCGCGACCGATCATGCGCGTTTCCACACCTTCAATGCCGCGCGTGGCCATGCGGAAAGTGTGGGGTTTGATCTGTCGTACCAGGTAGACCTTCACCGGTTCGGGAAAGCCTTTGACTTCGATCGGCTCCAGCGGGGTTACGTCGAACAGTCCGCGAACCTGGCGATAGGTGAAATGCGAGATAAGCAAGCCACCAGGGGGTGCAGCCGATTCCAGCCGGGCAGCCAGATTAACGTCAAGCCCCATGATGGTGTTGGCAGCCTCGCTGAAGCCGCCACTGGCAATTTGGCCTGTGTTCACCCCCACGCGCACGGCGAAGCCCGCCACGCCGTGGGTTTCGGCGATGACGGCCGCGTACTCATTAGCCGCTTGCAGAATGGCCAGACCGGCACGAACTGCCCTCTCGGCGTCATCTTCATGAGCCTGGGGCAGACCGAAAGCGGCCAGAAACCCGTCACCCATGAAACGCAGGACGCGACCGCCCACGGCGGCGACAGGGAGCGCCAGCCGGCGCAGCGCGCCATCTATCACTTCCAGCATTTTCTCCGGATCGCCGATCTGCTGGCTCAGGCGGGTGGAGCCGACGATGTCGGCGAAGAGAATGGTCGCCAGTTTGCGCTGCTCAGGCCGGGCGGCCGTTTCCAGCGCCCCCAGCTTCTCGCGCAGCGCACCCAGTGAGGTGTCAACGATCTCGTCGCCGAGCACCTGCCGCTGGCCCTCCAGTGCGATGATGGCGGCCTGCAACCGCTCGATTTCGCCTTCAATATCCTGCATGACCTGATGTCGCCTGAGAAAGTGGGCTTATTGTACCGGCATTGCCACTACATTCAACGACTGGCCAAGCGGCAGCCGAGGCTAGGTAGTGTGGTCCAGAGGTCGTAAGCGGTGTCCATGATTTGAGCGGTCCTCATGCGCGTAAAGCTTCTGCCCACCCTTCCAACTGTAAGAGTCTTTGGCAAAAAGACCAATTGGAATCTTATGCACGTGAGCGAACGACTCCCGTCGCTCCCGTCGAGCCTATGGTGATTCACTACCAGGCTTCAAGCCCCCGACATGCTCGAGGGCTTTTCGTTTTCTACTCCTTTGATGGGAAGTCTCATGCAGCTTCTGCATCTTCATTGGCTGACCCCGGTTCTTCACCAGGAACAGGACGGCCGTTTGTTTATCTGGGCGGAAACGGGCGCGCTCAGCCAGCCTTCAAGCCAGAGTCGTAGCAAGCGAGCGCAGCCCCACCCGCGTGCTACCGACGTCCAGACATTGCGCCACTTAACCCCTACGGCTAAGCTGCCTGGGGCGTTGTTAGCTGAGTCATTGGCTCTCTGGCTGCCGACGAACCGCCTTGGCCCGCTCAAGCAGCCGGGCCTTCGCACCGTGATTGCGCAGGATGCGGCCCTGGCCAAATTGTGCCAACCGTTGGACGATACAACGGTGCTGGTGCTGCCCTCTAACCTCAAGAGATTTCGCAACAGGCTTGAAGAGTTGGGCTATTTGCTGGGCTGATCAAGCCAGGTGCGCCGGCCCATTGTTGCATCGCCACACCGTCTTCATCGAAACAGACTGGGAACTTTTCGCCGGCCGCGAGCGTTATAGTGAAGTGCGTCCCGGCGCAAGCCGAGGCGCAACGCGAAGACCGACCAAAGGAGAAGTAACCATGTCAGACAAGAAGCTCTTTATGACGCTACTCGTTCTGTTGATTGCCCTGCTGGCGGCGTGCGCGCCGGGGCAGGCCGCGCAGCCGACGACCGAGCCGGCCCCGGCTGAGACGCCCATAGCCGAGACGCCGATGTCCGAGACGCCGGACGCCGGCAACACCTCCGAGGCCGTCACCGCCGCGGCCGTGGCCCGACTGGCCGCCGACCTGGGCCTGGCCGAGGCCGACGTCACTGTGCTCTCGGCCGAGGAGACGGAGTTCACCGATGGTTGCCTGGGCCTGGGCGGGCCGGCCGAGAGCTGCCTGCAAGCCATCACCCCCGGCTGGCTGGTGATGTTGAGCGCCAACGGCCAGGAGTACGAAGCCCACACCGACGCCACCGGCCACCAGGGGCGCATCGCCGGACTGGACGGGAGCAGTTCACCCGGCGCGGCGGACGCCATAACCGCACCGGCCGCGGCTGGGCTGGCCGACCAACCAGGCATCGCGCCGGACCCGATCCACGTAGGCTCGGTCGGGGCGACAGGAGTCGGCGAGTGAGGACGGGGGGGGGAGGGGGCGGGGGCAGGGGGGGGTGAGGCCATAACCCCCGGCTGGATCGTCACCCTGAGCGCCGACGGCCAGGAGTACGTGGCCCACACCGACGCCACGGGCGTGCAGGTGCGCATCGCCGAGTAGGCGCTGTAGGATTATCCTAAAGCGGCAGAAGCCCACAGATGACACAGATCCTAGAAATGGAATCTGTGTCATCTGTGGGCTCTTTTCTTACACCTTATAGAGCGTATCCACGTACCGCTCCAGGATGTCGCCGACGACGCCGCGCAGGGGTAGCGAGGCGGCCAGGCCGTAGACAGGGGCCATCTCCCCCTTCTCCTCAGGATGGGCGCGCACCTCGGCCACGGCGGCACGCAGGTCGGCGACGAAGCGCTCGGCCACGCCGGGCTGGGCATGGCGCAGCGTGACGCAGATGTGGACGCACGTCGGGCGGTGCAGCCCGTTCAGGCTCCAGCCGCGGCGGCCCATCGCTTCCATGACCCGATAGATGTTCACTTCGTCGGACGTGAAGGCGTGGACGAAGAGGGAGCGGCCGAGCAGGCGCAACCCCGGTGTGGCGGCAATCCCCTGGCGCATCTCGGCCGCCGTCGCCAGCAGCTTCTGTGTGGCCTCGCGATAGCCGTCACGGCCGAGCGAGACCATCGCCGCCCAGCCGGCGGCGCTGAGCGCGCCGGGGCGGCTGCCGGCGAAGGTGGGCGAGAAGTAGAGGCCGCCCGGCCAGTCGGTGGCCGTGAAGTACTGGTAGCGGCGCAGGGCCAGGCCGCGATAGAGCACGACCGACGTGCCCTTGGCCGCGTAGCCGTACTTGTGGGTGTCGGCCGACATCGACGTGACGCCCGGCAGCCGGAAGTCAAACGGCGGCGCGGGGTAGCCCAGCTCCGCCGCCCAGGGCAACACGAAGCCGCCCAGGCAGGCGTCGGTGTGGAAGCCGATGCCGCGCGCCCGCGCCAGCGCCGACAGCTCTGCGATGGGATCGACCACGCCATAGGGGAAGCAGGGGGCGGAGCCGACCACGACGATGGTGTTGCGGGTGATGGCCCGGCGGGCGGCGGCCACGTCGGCGCGGTAGTCGCTGTCCAACGGCACGCGCACCATCTTGATGCCAAAGTATTGCGACGCCTTGTCGAACGCGGCGTGGGCGCTGACCGGGACGACCATCTCTGGTCGGGTGATGCCCTTCTCGGCCCGCGCCCGATCGCGGTAGGTCTTCATCGCCAGCAGGATGCTCTCCGTGCCGCCGCTGCTGACCGTGCCGCAGACGGGTTCATCGGCCGTGGCCTGTCCGCCGCCCAGCATGTCGGCGGTCATGGCGACGATCTCGGCCTCGTACTTGGCCGCGCTGGGCCAGACGTCGGCGTGCAGCGGGTTGCTCTGCGAATTCAGGGCGTAGACGCGGTTCAGGAAGTCGATGTGTTCGGCGTCGCCGTGATAGACCGCGCCGGAGACGAAGCCGTCGCGCCAGCGCGCCTCCTCTCGCTCCTTCAGCTCTTCGATCTCGCCCAGGATAGCCGCCCGGTCGCGCCCCTGCTCCGGCAGGCGGCTGTAGGCCGGGTAGTCGCCGCGATACGGTTTGAGCGATGCTTCCAGAGGGACGAGCATCTCCTCGTAGCGCGCCTCCAGGCGGCGGTTGACGGTCGGCACGGCGCGCAGCCCGCGCTCCAGCACCGGCGCGCCGCGTCGCAAGATACGTTTGATTTGTTCTCTGATCATCATATCCGTCCCATCCCCGGTACGTCGCACCAAATAATGACATGTAGGGGCGGGACAATCGGCGCGAGACACCGGCTCTGATCACTGAAACATTAAGCGCCCAGTGTTTCCCCCCCCTCTTTGGAGGGATGGAAATTATCCTACTTAACACGCCACAACCCCGGGTGCCATCCCCCCCCACGCGGCTTCCTCATTTTTTACCATATCAGACACCGTGCAACCCCCCGGGTGTTTTGGATATAGTGTCTCAGGGTGGGGACAGTTGGTGGGAGAAGGGCCGGTGTGGGGGGTGGTGGTGG
>CALLZA010000620.1 GCA_937858165.1 uncultured Ardenticatenia bacterium | reverse complement strand
CCGTTTGCTCTTGCTTTGTGTTCGTTCTTTTTTCTGTTGTTTTTGTCGTATGTCTTTCCACATGTACGTCGGTTTAGCAATTATACTTGTACTTTTTTTTTTTAATGATACCCCGACCACCGAGATCTACACTAGATCGCTCGTCCGCAGCGTCAGATGTGTATAAGAGACAGCTCCAGCGTCCCATCCTGCAAAATGCCCTTGCTCGGCAGAGCCAGGCGAATGTCTGTTCGTTCCATATGATTTCCCCACAAATAAAAACCCTCCCCAGGGGTCTGAGGAGGGTGCTTGACTGCTATACTTGGCGGTAGCGACCGCCGGCGACCTCAACCCGGGCAGCGTCAGTCAGACCACGTATGATGGTGGTGAACCGCTTGCCGAGCCGACGTGTCGCCGATCGCATTCCGCAACATGTCGAACAGTCTAGCACACCGCCCGCAGCGCGTCAACCGGAACAAGCTCTCACGCCAAGACGCAACGCTTCAGACGCTTTCTTGGCTTTGCGTGCTTTGCGTCCTTGCGTGAGACCTTCTTTACTTATACGGCTTTGGCTTGATCTCTGGTCAAGAACGCTATAATGAGGGTGTGAAAGACATCATCAACCCCTTCACGCGCTATCTCAGCCAACAGTCAGCCGACGACGCCTTTGCGGCTTTCATCGCCTACTGGGATCGGCTGGAGCGCGTCGTCGTCGGCGTCTACCGCGCCCAGCTGGACGAGGCCACCGCCGCCGACGAGTACCGCGCCGTCTGGCCCTGGCTGCGCGCCAAGTACCCGCGCTGGCAAGAAACCCTGCGCCCCCACTGGCAGGCGACGCGCGCCGCCGGCGCGCCAACCCAAACCGATCCCTTCGCCTTGCTGCTGGCCATCGCCACCCCGGCCGATATCGCCGGCGATTGGCGGGCGATGCAACACCTGCCGGCGGCGCGGGAGGCGATCAACCGCTATCTCGTTGACCGTCCGTAGGGCAGGAATAATCCTGCCTTGCGTGGAGATGAATATGCACTCAATTCGCTCGATGTTCCTGATTGGCTTCCTCATCGCCGCCCTGACGGCCCTCATCGTCTGGTACTACCAGAAGAGCACCACGGCCGAAGACGGTGCGTTGGCTCTGCTCGATCGCTTTGCCGACTCCGAAGCGCGGGTGCGCGAACTGGAAGAGGCTCTGGCGACCCAGTAAGCCGCCTCACGCCGCGACGACCAGCGGCTCCCACGTCACCCGCCCGTCCTCTACCCGCCATAGGTCGGTCGCGAAGCGCTCGATGAAGTAGCGGTCGTGGACGACGGCCAGAATCGTCCCCGGAAACCCGGTCAGCGCCTCCTCGAAGCGCGTGCGCGAAGGGATGTCGAGGTGGTTAATTGGCTCGTCGAGCAGCAGGAAGGTGCAGCCGGCGGCCACCAACCGCGCCAGCGACAGACGGCTGCGCTCGCCGAAGCTGAGATCGGCAATCGGCCGCAGCGAGTCGTCCCCCTCGAACAGGAAGTAGTGGAGGAAGGAGCGCGCCTCCGTCTCGGTCATCGCCGCCACGGCCAGGAGGGTCGCTAGCGGCGTGGCCGCCGGGTCGAGGTTCTCCTGCTCCTGCGACATGTAGCCCAGTCGCGCCCCCGCCCCCAGCCGCGCCCGCCCGGCCAGCGGCGGCAACTGCCCGGCGATGGTGCGCAGCAGCGTCGTCTTGCCCGCCCCGTTCGGCCCGGTCAGCACCACCCGCTGCCCGGCGCGAATGCTCAGGTTCAGCCCCGTCAGCAGCGGCCGATCGTAGCCGACGGCCAGCGCCTCCAGCGCCAGCACGTCGCGGCCGATGTGGGCGTCGGCCAGCGTGTCGAAGGCCAGCTTCATCTGCCAACTGCGATCCGGCTTGTCGACGCGCTCGTCTGAGTCCAGATAGCGCTCCAGCTTCTTCTCGCGCGAGGCGGCCTTGCGGGCCACCTTCTTGGCGATACGACGCACGCCCGGCTGGTTGGGCTTCGTCGTCACCTCCACGTGGCGGGCCTGCTCACGCGTCCGGGCGATGTCCTGGCGGATGCGGCGGATCTCGTCCGTCTGGTCGCGCCAGGCAGCGTGCTGCCGCTCGCGCTCGGCCAGGTACTGGTCAAGATAGTCGCTGTAGTTGCCTTCATAGGCGCGAATGGTGTGATGGCTGGGGTCAAGGTCGAGGATGCGTGTCACGGTGCGGTCCAGGAAGGTGCGGTCGTGGCTGACGATAAGCACCGCGCCGGGGTAGTCGGCCAGCCACGCCTCCAGCCACTCCAGCGTGGCAATGTCAAGGTGGTTGGTCGGCTCGTCGAGCAGCAGCACGTCCGGCTCGCCCAGCAACACCAGGGCCAGCGCCAGCCGCGTCTTCTGCCCACCGCTCAGTTCGCCCACCGGCCGCTGCGGTTCCAGCGCGTCGAGGCCCAGATGGGCCAGCACGGCCGCCGCCCGCCCCCCTTCGGCCCGGCTCAGCTGATCGAGAACGCGATCGTAGGCGTGTTGCAGATCGTCGCGCTCCGGCTCGGCGGCCAGCGCCGCGCCCAACTCAGCCAGCTCGGCCGCCAGCAGCGCGGCGTCGGGCGCGGCCGCGTGCAGCGCTTCGGCCAGCGTCGTCCGCGGGTCGAGTTCCAGCCCCTGGGCCAGGTAACCCAGCCGCAGGCCGCCCGGCGTCAGCGTGACGTGCCCTTCGTCCGGCGCTTCCTGACCGACGAGGATACGCAGCAGCGTCGTCTTACCGCTGCCGTTGGGGCCGATCAGGCCGACTCGTTCGCCGGGGGCGATGGCGAACGAAAGTTGATGCAGAATAGGTGAGAGATTGAAGGATTTGGAGACGCGATTAACGGCTAACATGAGTTCACAACACCCTTTGTAGGGCGGGATGTTATTCCCGCCCATCACACCGCGAACAGGAAGACATCCTGCCCGGCAGACGGCAAAAGAAAAGGGTCAGTGTGGTGAACTCAGTTCGTCATCGGTTACTCGCCGGAAATCGCCTCGTAGATAGCGTTTAGCTCTTCGTCGGAGTAGTAGTGTATCACGACGCGCCCGCCTTTGCCACCCTGCTCGATGCTGACCCGCGTGCCCAGCGCCTGCTCAAAGCGCCCTTGCAAGGCGGCCAGTTCCGGGGGCAACTGCTTGCGCGGGCGCGGTTCCGGCCGCCGGTCGGCCAGCAGTCCGGCTACCAGCGCCTCCGTCTGCCGCACGCTGAGGTTCAGTTTGAGGATCTGATTCATGGCCGCCAGTTGCGCTTCGGGCGTGGGCAGCGGCAGCAGGGCGCGGGCGTGAGCGCCGCTGATGCGCTCCTCGCTGACGGCCGTCTGAATGGCCGGCGGCAGAGCCAGCAGGCGCAGCAGGTTCGTCACTGTCGTCCGCGCCTTGCCGACGCGGTCGGCCACTGCCTCATGGGTCAGGCCAAACTCCTCGGTTAGCTGGCGGTAAGCGTGGGCCTCTTCCAGCGCGTTGAGGTCGGCGCGCTGGATGTTCTCAATGAGCGCCAGTTCCAGCATGTCCTGCGGCGTCGTCTCCTTGACGACGACCGGGACTTCCTCCAGGCCGGCCAGGCGCGATGCCCGCCAGCGCCGTTCGCCGGCGATGAGCACGAACCCCTCCACCGTTTCGGTGACGATGAGCGGCTGGATGAGACCGTGGAGCTTGATCGACGCCGCCAACTCGGTCAGCTTGTCGGGGTCGAGCACCGAGCGCGGCTGGCGCGGGTTGGGCGTGATGCGGTCAATGGGCACCAGGCGCACGCCGTCAGCCCGCGCCGGGCGGTCGCCGCCGGGGATGAGCGCGTCCAGCCCGCGGCCGAGAACCTGTCGCTTAGCCGCCATCCTCGCCTCCTCCGTTGCGCCGGTCGCCACTGATGAGTTCGGCCGTCAGCAGCTTGTAGGCGATGGCCCCCGGCGACTGCGGCGCGTAGAAATTGATCGGCTGGCCGAAGCTGGGGGCTTCGCTCAGACGAACGTTGCGCGGAATGATCGTCTTGAACACCTTGTTGGGGAAGTGGCGGCGCACCTCTTCCACCACCTGCCGGCTCAAATTCGTTCGACTGTCGTACATGGTCATCATCACACCGCGGATCTGGAGCCTGGGGTTCAGATACTCCTGCACCAGGTGGATGGTCTGCGTCAACTGCGTCAGTCCCTCCAGCGGCAAGTACTCACACTGCACGGGAATGAGCACACCGTCCTGGGCCGCGGTCAGGGCGTTGACCGTCAGCAGCCCCAGGCTGGGAGGCGAGTCGATGAGGATGTAGTCGTAGTCGGCGGCCACGCTTTGCAGCGCCCGTTGCAGGCGATACTCACGGCCGATGGCCTGCACCAACTCGATCTCCGCCCCGGCCAGCGTCGGGCTGGACGGCAACAAGTCGATCTGGAACTGCGCCTGCCGCCGCCGGACAGCGCTCAGTGGCGCTTGCTCCAGCAGGAGCTGGTAGGTCGACGGCTGCATCTGGTTTTTTTCGAAGCCGAGGGCCGAGGTGGCGTTGGCCTGGGGGTCCATGTCCACCAGCAGAACGCGCCGCCCGCTGCCGGCCAGGTAGGCCGTCAGGTTGACGACAGTCGTCGTCTTGCCCACGCCGCCTTTCTGATTCGCAATGGCGTAGATGTGGGCCATAGGTTCACCAACTGGTGGAGGAGTGGATCAGCTCGGCCACGCGCTGCCGGACGACATTCATCTTGGCCGGCAAACCACGGCGGGTGATGGCTTCAGCGGCAATGTGGTTGGCGTACTCGGCTGCCGCCCACAGGTTGCCGTCGGTCTGGTGGAAGCGCACGAGATAGGCCGCGGCGAAGATGTCGCCTGCGCCGGTCAGGTCGGCCACGGTTACGGTCGGGGACGGGAAGGAGCGCGCCTCGCCACGGCAGAAGACGGTGCAGCCGCGCGCGCCCTGGGTCAGCACGAGAATGCCCGCCAGCCGCCGGTAGTCGTCGAGCGTCGCCGCGTCGGGCAGGTCTTCCTCGCTAACGAAGGTGACGGCAGCCAGGGGCAGCACCACAGCGGCCGTTTCCCAGGCTACGCTGTGGACCCGACCGCGCTCGTCCCAACGGCGCAGCCAGCCCTGCGGCCCGACGCCGATGAGACTGTTGCTGAAGCGGCCAATCAGGTCGGGATCGATCTCGTTGGCGATGGGGCCGAGCAAAACCATGGGCGCACGCGTCCATGACGGCGGAACGTGGTCGGTGCGGATGCGGCCGGCCACAGAGTGAACGGTCTGGACGCGCCCGGTGTCGGTGTAGACGTTCTCGAAGACGGTCGTCATCGGCGAGTCGATCTGATGCACCGCCACTTCGGGCAGAGCCGCGGCCCAATCGTCTTCCGCCGCGCCGCTGGTAACGACACCGACGCGGCAACCGAGGGCGTGCGCCGTCAGGCCGCCATAGGCCGCCGCCCCGCCCATGACCCAGCCATCGGGGGCCAGGTCGCGGCAGATGTGGCCCACGGCCAGGAAGTCGATTGGCGGGACAGAAGACGCATCACTGGACATTGACCCATTCTACCCCGCCCGGCGGATGATCGGCAACGCAAAGAAGGGGCCAGGTTTTAGGGGCTAGGGGAGAACGCTCTTCCCTAGCCCCTCGAGCCTGGCCCTTTCGTTGCGCCTCTCGTAACGACCAGACAATGGCGCTATGCGCCTTGCGTCGGGCGGGCAACCGGGCTAAGATTTCGAAGATGGCCAAGAAGCCTTTTGACTCGCCCGTGTTCCGCTCGCGCCCGCTGCTCAACGTGGCGCAGGTGGTGTTTCTGCTGGTCATCGTCGGGGCGATTATCGTCGCCATCGACCTGAACCGGCGGGCGCAGGCCGGGCGGCTGGTCGGCAGCGGCGAGGAAGCGCTGCGGCTGCAAGTCGAGGGCGAGGCCACGCGCCAGGTGGAGCTACAGGCCACGCTCGACTACGTTGTCAGCGACGACTACGTGGCCGCCTACGCCCGCAACGAGGGGGGCATGATCCTGCCCGGTGAGCGGCGCATCGTCCCCCTGCTGCAAGAGGCGACCCCGGAACCGACCGCCTTGCCCGCGCCCACGCCCGACCCGGCACTGGAGGCGCAGCCGTGGCAGGCGTGGTGGCGCTTGCTGACCGACGCGCCGCAGCCGACGCGCTGACAGCTTTCGAACAAGTAGGGGCGGGTCTCAGGCTTGCTCTGCCCTCATGTCACCCACAGCGACTTCATCAACTCATAGCCGATGACCACATCTTCGCGGCCGACCCGCAACCGCATCGGCCCGTTGAATGGCGCGCGCCCCATGATCTCCACGCCCACACCCGGAACCAGCCCCAGGCTGGCGAAGTAACGCAGCTTCTCCGGCTCGTGGGTGCGCACCCGGCTGACCGCGCCGCGATGCCCCACGCCTAGATTGACGATGCACACGTCGTTGACCTCCGGCAGGCGGCCGTCATGGTCGGGAATCGGCTCGCCATGGGGACAGCGCGACGGCTGGCCGGTCATCTCGGCCATGCGCTCGGTCAGCCGGTCATTCAGCCCTGGGCTCAGGTCGTCGGCGTGTTCGTGGGTTTCATCCCAGGTGAAGCCCATCACGTTGACCAGAAAGACTTCCAGAATGCGGTGGCGGCGGATTTCGCGCAGCGCCTCCTCCCGACCAAGCTCGGTCAACTCGACGCCCTGATAGGGCACGTGCTTCACGTAGCCGACGCTCTGCAACCGCTTCAGCATACGGGGAATGGCCGGCGGCGAGACGTTGAGCCGGTCGGCCAGACTGGTGGTGCTGACCGTCGGCGCGTCTTCCTGCAGCCGGTAGATCTCGGCCAGGTATTCGCGCATCGCCGCGCTGGGTTCCATGCCGTGCTGCGTTTCCATGCTACTTCTCGGTCAGCGGCTCCAGTTCGGCCACCGTCGCTTCGATGAGGGCCACCAGATCGGTCAGCATAGGCGCGTCGAAGCGGAACTCGGCCCCGGCGGCCTCGTACAAGCCCGGCAAAGAGCGCGTGCCGCCCAGCTTCAGCGCCGAGCGATAGGTGGCCACGGCCTGGCGTTGGTCGCGCAGCGCGTTGCGCCACACCTGAAGCGCGCCGACCTGGGCCAGCCCATACTCGATGTAGTAGAACGGGATGTGGAAGATGTGGAGCTTGCGGTGCCAGCCGGTCATGCGCTCGGCCTCGAAGCCTGCCCACTCTACGCCGGGCATGAAGCGCGCCCAGAGCGCGTCCCAGGCCGCGTCGCAGGCCGCCGCGTCGGCCGCCTCATCGACGTGGGTGTAGACCCCTGTCTCTTATACACATCTCCGAGCCCACGAGACCGTACTAGATCTCGTATGCCGTCTTCTGCTTGAAAAAAAAAAAAAACGATAAGCCATACGCGTATCCAGGCTATAGCATCGCAGCACCAGTTGAGCGAGCGTGTCACGACACCGCGACGCGAACAAGAACACGTGCTGGTGGGAAGTCATCAACCGTCCAGCACA
>CALLZA010000619.1 GCA_937858165.1 uncultured Ardenticatenia bacterium | reverse complement strand
GTCCACCGCCGCCCCCACCCTGACTCGGCGGGAATAAGAAGTACCTCACCCAAAGAGAAGGAATTAACGCAAAGGCGCTGAGGCGCAAAGAAAGATTCTTCTTTGCGTCCTTAGCGATCTTTGCGTGAGGTTCTTAATAATCTGCCAAATCTGCGGATTACCCCTCTTCAGTCTCTGAAATCTGAGTAATCTGTGGTTCCTCTTCCTGTTTGGCCACAGCCGCGGCCATGAAGGCGGCGAAGAGAGGGTGCGGCCGATTGGGGCGGCTCTTGAACTCGGGGTGAAACTGGCTGCCGAGCATGAACGGGTGGTCGCGCAGCTCGGCGATCTCGACCAGGCGGCCATTGGGCGACAATCCACTCAGCACCAGCCCCGCCCCGCCCAACACCTCGCGGTAGGCGTTGTTGAACTCCCAGCGGTGGCGGTGGCGCTCGGAGATGGTATCGCTGCCATACGCCGCGTGCGCCCTGGAGCCGGGCAGCAGCCGTGCCGGGTAGGCCCCCAGGCGCATCGTGCCGCCCATGTCGGTCAGTTCGTGCTGATCGGGCATAAGGCTGATGACCGGGTGCTGGCAGTTGCGGTCGAACTCGGTGCTGTTGGCGTCGTCGCTGCCCAAGGTAGTGCGGGCCAGTTCGATGCACATCACCTGCATACCCAGACATAGGCCCAAGTAGGGAACCTTGTTCTCCCGCGCCCAGCGGGCAGTCTTGATCTTGCCCTCGATGCCTCGCTCGCCGAAGCCGCCGGGCACGACGACGCCGCTGACCCCTTGCAGCCGATCCCAGCCCTTGCCCTTTTCCAGTTCGCCGGAGTGAATCCACTCGATCTCCACCTGCCGGTTGGCGGCAATGCCCGCGTGGTAGAGCGCCTCGCGCACGCTCATGTAGGCGTCGTGCAGTTCGACGTACTTGCCCACCAGGGCGATGCGGATGGTCGGCTTCGGCCGCCGTATCTCCTCCGTCAGCGCCGCCCACTCGCTCAGGTCGGGCGCGGTCTTGGGTGTCAGGTTCAGCCGCTGCATCACGAACTCGGCCAGGCGCGTCTCTTCCAGTTGGAGCGGGATGTTATAGAGCACGTCGCTCGTCTCGGCCGGGATGACCGCCTCGCGCGGCACGTCACAGAAGAGCGAAATCTTGCCCAGGTGCTCTTCGGGGATGGGGTGATCGGCGCGGGCGATGATGACGTCGGGCTGGACGCCCCGGCTGCGCAACTCGGCCACGCTGTGCTGTGTCGGCTTCGTCTTCAGTTCGTTGCTGGCCTTGAGATGAGGCAGGAAGGTGACGTGGACGTAGAGCGTGTTCTCGCGGCCGACATCGGAGCGCATCTGCCGCAGTGCCTCCAGGAAGTGTACGCTCTCGTTGTCGCCCACCGTGCCGCCGACTTCGACCAAGACGATCTCCGCCTCACTCTTGTCGGCCACGGCGAAGATGTAGCGCTTGATCTCGTTGGTAATGTGGGGAATGACCTGAATGGTGCTGCCCAGGTAGTCGCCGCGCCGCTCGCGGGCGGTCACTTCAGCGTAGACCCGACCGGTCGTCACGTTCGACGCCTGATTGAGGCTGATGTCGATGAAGCGCTCGTAGTGGCCCAGGTCGAGATCGGTCTCCGCGCCGTCGTCGGTGACGAACACTTCGCCGTGCTGATAGGGGGACATAGTTCCCGGATCGACGTTGATGTACGGATCGAGCTTCTGGGCCGTCACGCTGAAGCCACGGGCCTTCAACAGGCGGCCCAATGCTGCGGCCGTCACGCCCTTGCCTACCCCACTGACAACGCCACCGGTGAAGAAGATGTACTTGGTCATCGCGCCTTCCTATAACGACGGTGGGGCATGTCATCGTGGCTGACATGCCCCACCGGTTCTACTTGGGGGAGCGGTCGCGACCGCTCCTCAACTGTCTATACGAATTATCTCGTCGCATACCGCCCTCGCGTTGCGGAAAGCGGGAGTGTAACCCTAGCACCCCCGATTGGCAAGCCGCGAAGTTGAAAGAAGAGTTCATGCCAAGAACGCAAAGAGCGCCAAGAACCTTCTCTTTGCGTTCTTTGCGCCCTTAGCGATCTTTGCGTGAGGTCTTATCAGGTTACAATTGGACCATGCTCGATTTTACCAACCAAGTTGTTCTCGTCACCGGCTCCTCGCGCGGCATCGGCCGGGCCATTGCCCGCCTCTTCGCCGAGCGCGGCGCGCGCGTGGCCGTCCACTACCACCGCGACCAGGCCGCAGCCGAAGCCACGCTGGCCGAACTGCCGGGCGGGCCGCACTACCTCGTGTCCGGCGATCTGGCCGACGCGGCGGCCGTGGCGGCCTTCGTCGATGCCGTCATCGCCCAGGCCGGCCGCCTCGACGTGCTGGTCAACAACGCCGCCATCTATGAAGACCACCCCCTGGCCGAGGTGGAGTACGAAACGTGGCAAGCCAGTTGGCGGCGCGTGTTCGATACCAACGTCATCGGCGCGGCCAACGCCAGCTACTGCGCGGCGCGCCACATGATCGCCCAGGGGGGCGGCCGCATCGTCAACGTCTCCTCGCGCGGCGCGTTCCGCGGCGAACCGACCGGCCCGGCCTATGGCGCCAGCAAGGCGGCGCTCAACGCCATGAGCCAGTCGCTGGCCAAGTACCTGGCCCCCTATGGCATCTCCGTCGGCGTCGTCGCCCCCGGCTTTGTACAAACGGACATGGCCCGCGAAGCGCTGAGTGGCCAGAGCGGGGTCGAGATTCGTGCCCAAAGCCCGTTCAACCGCGTCGCCCAGCCGGAAGAGGTGGCTTATGCGGTGTTGTTCTTGGCGTCGGCCGGGGCGGAGTTCATGACCGGGGCGATCATCGACGTCAATGGCGCGTCCTACCTGCGCACGTAATAGCCCAAGGCTCGACCGCGCCTACATTTCAAGGCGCACGACATCGCCGATGGCAATGGCACCGGGCCGCAACACACGGGCATAGGCGCGCGCCCAGCCGGGATGCGTTCGCCAGGAGATGCGTTCGAACTGCCCATCGACAAATGATTCGCGGATGGTGCTGCACGGGGTGGCGTAGCGGGTGATTTCGATCTCCACCGCCTCGCCCAGCCCCAGGCGCGCGCCGGCCACGACCCGCGACCAGTCGAGGCCAGCGATTGTCACGTTTTCGCCAGTAGAGCCGGGGTAGATCGGGTGGCCCTCCGCCTGCAGGGCCAGAATAAGCTCCAATGAATAGAGGCTAATGGCCTTCTCCACCCCGCCGTGGTGCACAGTGTCGTTATGAGCGTCGCCGCGCAGACCGAACATGTCGACTTCGCTCCGGCGTAGCGGCAGCTTGGGAACACCCCCATCTGAGGCGTTGATTTGGAAAATGCGGCCGCCGTCTATGTTCTGGTTCATGAGCTGGCCTCCGTGGGCGAGAAGTCTAACGCCTCGGCCGTGCTCCGTCAATCAGGCTGACGACCGAAGTACTTCGGTCGCCACGCGCATCGCCCCCAGCGTCACTCCGGCCGTCGACTGGCCAGGGAAAATGGAATCGCCTACCAGCCACAGGTTGTCAATACCCGTCTGCGGCCCGCGGGCGGCGAAGAGCGACGTCTGGGCGAAGCCGCCGACCATGCCCATCGGTCGCCGCGTGTAATACTGGAACGTGACCGGTGTGCCCGGCAGACACAGGCGCACCGCCGCTCGCAGCCTGGGCATGGCCCGCTCGGCCGCCGCCAGCAGCCGCTCGGCATACGCATTGCGCCGCACTCGGTAGGCAGCTTCATCCGGCCCGTCGCAAAGGTGCCACCACGGCTCTACCGCCGTATGCGTCGAGAGGGTCGCCGCGCGCATTCCGGCCGGGGCGCGCTCCGGATCATCGGCCGGCGAGAGCGAGAAGAAGACGGAGTTGCCCTCGCCCAGCGGTCGCGTGCCATCGACGATTACCTGATGATGGTCGGGGAGACCGGGCGGCAAGGCGGCGGCGTCCAGCCCCAGATAGAGCGTGAACGCGCCCCAGGTCGGCCGCAGCCCGGCCACGTCGCGCCGCAACCCCGCCGGCGCGCCCGGCCCCAACAGCCCGGCCAACGCCCACGGCGTTACATTAGCCAGCACAACGTCGGCGGCCAGGCTCAGCCCCCGGGTGGTATGGACAACGTTTGCTTGCCCGGCGCGTCCGATCTCGATCCGTTCCACCCGCTGCCGGTAAAGCACCTCACCGCCATTGGCCCGCAACCAGTCGACCAGCGTGCGGGCCAGCGCGCCGATGCCGCCATGCACGTGGTTGACGCCGCGGCGCGGCAGATCGAGCGCCGCGCTACCGTAGAGCGCCCCGGCGTAGTCGGCCGTCGTCTGAGCCGAGATGAGCAACTGGGCGTCGAGAAAGGTTCGGAAGTGCGGGTCGTTGCCGTCGACCATGTCGGCGACGGTGCGCGTTAGGTAGGGCAGCGCGCCCACCGTGCGCGGCCTGAGGGCTAGGGCCAGCGCGGCTAGATCGCCCGCCGAGCGCGGCGGCCAGGGGAAGGGTCGCGACGAGATGTCCCAACTGATGTCGGCCAGCCGCTCCTGTCGCCGCCAGAACGGTTCGGCCGCGGGGAAGGCGCAGCGACGCTCCTCTTGCCAGGCCGCCGCGTCGGCCCACTGGGTGACGGTGCGGCCGTCGGGCAGATGGACAACCCAGGCCGGATCGACCGGCGTGATCGGCCACGCCAGCCCCAGCAGCTCGGCCAACCGGGCATGGGGGCCGCCGGGCGCAAAGCCGCCGGCCAGTGTCGCGCCGGCGTCGAAGCGATACCCCTTATGGTAGAAGGTGCCGGCGCTGCCGCCAGGGTAGACGTGGGCCTCAAGGACGGTAACGCGCTGCCCGGCGCGCAGCAAGAGGGCCGCGGCCGTCAGCCCACCGATGCCCGCGCCGATGACGATGGTGGTCATGCGCCGGCTCCATCAAGGCGGGCCACCCCGCGCCGTGTCAGCAGTTTGCGCGCCGTGAACAGGTAGAGCAACCCCGGCCGGGCAAAGAGCAGCCGTGTCAGCAGGCCGCGCGGGCCGGCATGGTGCTCATAGACGATGTGGTCATCGACACGGGTGAGTCGCGGGCCGAGCGCAGTGAAACGGTGGTTGTGCCGCCACGACTTGAGCGGACCGCTGACCTGCGTGTCGGTGAAACCATCCGGCCCCACGTCGCTGTGCACCGCCTGCCAGCGCAGCGGCAGCGGCCCGAACCATAGGGTAAAGTCGGCCCGCGAACCGTCGGCCAGCGGCTCGAAGGCGTGGACGCGGGCGATGATCGGCAGCGGCGTCAGTTGGCGCAGGACGCCGGTGTCATGGTGGAAGGCGCGGACGGCCGCCAGCGGCGCGTCAACGGTGAAGGTGTGGTGGAATTCGGACATGGTTTAGACCAGATCGAGCAGGCCGCTGTGCCCTTCGTCGTAGGCGGCCAGTATACGCCCGGCTACTTTTGAGGGTGGCGGGGCGTCCTTGGGCATTCGCAATGGAACCTTATCCCACAACGGCGTCGCCACGGCCGACGGGCGCACGACCGTCACCCGTCGCCGCCGCTGCTCCTTGCGCAGCGCGTCGGCAAACGCCTCCAGCCCGGCTTTGGCCGCGGCATAAGCCGACAGGCCCGGCAGCCGTAGCCGCTCACTCACCGCGCCGACAAAGACTAGATGCGCATCGGGAGCCAGCAGCGGCAGGCTGTAGTGTGCCGCGTGATACGCGCCAGTCAGGTTGGCAGTCAGGATGCGCCCCCACACAGCCGGGGTCATCTCCTCCACCGGCGCGGCGGTGATGTCGCCCGCGGCATAGACCCACAAAGCGACGTCGTCCACCTCGTGGGCTGCGGCCTGCACGGCCCGCTGCACGCTGAAGGGATCGGCTACATCGGCGCGCAGTGAGCAGGTAACCCGCCCGGCCAGCGCCTCTTCGTCGCGGCTGACAGCCACAACCGACCACTCTTTATCCAGTAATACGTCAACCAGTGCTCGGCCTATGCCGCCCGTGGCACCCCAAATCATTGCTGTTGGCATGTGAATTAACCTTGGCCCTTGTAAGTTTATACAGTTGGTATCCTAACAAATTGTCTATATTTTGTCAAGGTTATTTCGTAGAATTAGAGGTCTTTTCGGATCGGCTGCGAGGCAAGCGGCCAACCGTCAGAGAATCCTGAGAAGAGTGCCGATTTCGTCCGGGCTTTTTGGCGGCTGGCCTATAATGGGCCGATGTCATTTCTGCGTAAAGGTTGTCTCGTCTCGTTGGCGACAGTACTGCTGGTTGTCAGTGCTCCCCTGCTGTGGCGCGGCGCGGTCAAGTTCCACTACGGCTCGACCATGTACACCCACGCCGAGACGCCCGCCCGCCCGGTGGCCATCGTCTTCGGCGCGGCAGTCTATGGCAACGGCCGCCTCAGCGCCGTTCTGCGCGACCGGGTGGAGACAGCCATCGCCCTCTACCAAAGTGGACAGGTCGGTCGCCTGATCATGAGCGGTGGCCCGGATTCGGGCAGCTATGATGAACCAGAGGCGATGAAAGCCTATGCCGTCGATCGGGGCGTCGATCCGGCTGACATCACTACCGACCACGGCGGCCTGCGCACCTATGACACGTGCTATCGCGCTCGCTACGTCTTCGACGTGCGCGACGCCGTCCTGGTGACGCAAGCGTTCCACCTGCCCCGCGCCTTGCTGACCTGTGACGGGTTGGGGGTGCGTGCGGTGGGAGCCGTGGCCGACCAGCAGCCGTATCGCGGCGCGCGTTGGTACGAGATGCGAGAAACGGCAGCCACGCTGGTCGCCGCCTGGGACGTCTTCCGCCGCCAACCGCCGCCGCTGGTCGAGACGGCCAGCGGACAACCGGCCGGGTGGGGGGCACAACTGGCCGGCGATCGCTAGACCTGTAGCGCGATTCTGGAGAATCGCGCTACGCCCGCCGTCGATACATCGCCACGCCCAACACCCCGGCCAACACCACCGCCGCGCCAATAAACAGCCACGACGCCACCGCTGCCCCACCCGCCGCTGGCTTGTCCTCCGTTACCTCGCCCTCGGCTGAGTCCGCATGCTCAGATGTAGACGCCCCCGGCGCTTCGGCTGTTGGTGTGTCCGTGGCCACCGGGATGGGTGTAGCCGTGGTTGTCGGTGACGGTGCCAACGTGGCTGTCGCCGTGGGTGAGGCGGTGGGCGTGGCACTGGGTGTGGGCGTCGTCGTGGCCGTTGGAGTCGGCGTGGCCGAAAGGGCCACGGTGGTGGCCCTGTCTCTTATACACATCTCCGAGCCCACGAGACCGTACTAGATCTCGTATGCCGTCTTCTGCTTGAAAAAAAAAAAAAAACCGCATCTACGAGGCTGTGAAACGCGATCAAAGACAGACCATACTGAACGACTATCTGACATAATATCTAGCCGTGACAGTCGAGACCACGAAGGAAGCTCAACAAACATCAA
>CALLZA010000618.1 GCA_937858165.1 uncultured Ardenticatenia bacterium | reverse complement strand
TTGTATGTGATAACGTGGTTTTTTTTTTCAAGCAGAAGACGGCATACGAGATCTAGTACGGGCTCGTGGGCTCGGAGATGTGTATAAGAGACAGGCGGGGTTGGTATCCCCCTTCCAGTCGTCGGTCAGGTTGATGGGGGAGAAGGCTGGGTCTGTGCTCAGGGCGATGTTGCCCAGGGCATCGGCGTAGGCCAGCGGCGATGGCAGCGTGTCGCCCGTGGCGGCGCGGCCGCCGGCGGCCAGAACGAACGCGGCCACAAGGGCCAGGCAGACGACGGGGAACAAGGGCACGGTACGGGAACGGGCAGTTGGCTCCACGAGCTACCTCCTGAGTTGGAACGAGCGGAACAGGTGACGATGAACGTCACATTGTAAGTATAGCCGGCGTTTTCTGGCGGGCCATTGGGCGGTTGCCGACCTGGCGGCCGAACCTTGGCCGGTTGCCGATGAAGTGGGCGTAACTCTCGCGACGCGGGCGTGTTCTTATGGATGATACAGCTAAATCGGTTGTCGACCCGCGCGGGCCGGCGGCCGAGCGGCTGGGAGGTGGTCTCGTCAACCGTTGCTCCCCTGTCGTCATCGCAGCCATTGATTGACGCCCTTGCGGGTCTTCCGTGGGGGTATCGTACTTGTCTACATATCGTTTGGAGGACTGAATTATGTTGAGCACTCTGTTGAGCATCGTTATTGGCCTGGTGCTATACGCTCTGGTCATTTACATCGTCGGCCGGCTGGGCATGGGCCTGACTGTGGCCAACTTCACCAGCGCGCTGATCGCCGGCGCGGTGATCGCCATCGTGGCCTGGCTGGTGTGGTGGTTGCTAGGCTTGCTGGGCATCGGCAACGGTAGCGGTCTGATCGCGGCCATTGTCAACCTGGTTGTGGCGGCCGTCATCTTGTTGATCGCCGACCGCTTCGTGCCGGGCATGAAGGTCAACGGTTTCGTCGGCGCGCTGATCGCTGCCGTGGCCATCGCCGTCGTGGCGTGGCTGATCGGCTGGCTGCTGGGCGTCCTGGGCATCGGCGTGGACGCCAACCCGGTGACCCTGCTGCTGCGCTCTCTGTTCTAAATCATCGTCGCGACTTCGCAGCATAAGACGCGCCGGGATGACGACCTGGCGCGTTTTTTGTTGCTTGTGCCCCGGTGCGACGCACTTCAGAAAGTACGTCGCACCTTCTTCTTCCACTCGTAGCACGGCCAGAGTTAGAAAGAAGGCGCACCCCACCGCGGAAGGCGGGGCGCACCGGGCTGAGGGTAAGAAAGGGTAGGACGAAGGCATCTAGAGGGGTGTAGGCAACTACAGCGGGTTAATAAGGGAGAAAACGGGGCCTGGCGAACCAATTTGAGAATTGGTCGACCAATTTCCGAAAAGGGTATTGACAAGTCGGAAGACAATGATTATACTCCTGAATCGTTGAGCCAAGTGCGGTGTCGCCGCCGAAACAAGCGGAACACCCAAACAACTGAAGACAAGTAGTGCGAAGGGGACGGCCTCCGCAAGGAAGCCGGAAATTTCGCGTCTACAGGGTCTTGACAAAGGAATCCGATTGTGTATAATTGGAATTCCTGATGGGGTTAGGACGCCGACCGCAAGGGATAACAACCGAAGGTGGAAAAACGAGCACGAGCAAGCCTCGCGGCTCGATTGACTATCTAGGGTAGAATCAGGCGGTTGGGAACGGACGAACCCCAGGGCCTTAACAACTGAATAGTGACAGAAACAGACCTTCAATTCTGGACTAACGAGTAGAACCTAAAATCTCGTAGTCAAATACGGGATTCAAACAAACCTTTATGGAGAGTTTGATCCTGGCTCAGGATGAACGCTAGCGGTGTGCTTAAAGCATGCAAGTCGAACGTGATCCTTGGATTCGTTCAAGGTGAAAGTGGCGAACGGGTGAGTAACACGTTGGTGATCTGCCCCGGAGTGGGGGATAACTATCGGAAACGATAGCTAATACCCCAGATGTTATCGTGTTTGGAAAGCGATAACTAAAGTTCAGGCGCTCCGGGAGGAGCCTGCGTCCCATCAGCTAGTTGGTAGGGTAATGGCCTACCAAGGCAAAGACGGGTAGGGGGCGTGAGAGCGTGGCCCCCCACACTGGTACTGACACACGGACCAGATGCCTACGGGTAGCAGCAGCTAGGAATATTGGGCAATGGGCGAAAGCCTGACCCAGCAACACCGCGTGAAGGACGAAGGCCTTCGGGTTGTAAACTTCTTTTCGAGGGAAAGAGAAAGGACGGTACCCTCGGAATAAGGCCCGGCTAACTACGTGCCAGCAGCCGCGGTAATACGTAGGGGCCAAGCGTTATCCGGATTTACTGGGCGTAAAGCGCATGTAGGCGGTCGATCAAGTCGGATGTGAAAGCTCCTGGCTTAACTGGGAGAGGTCATTCGAAACTAGTCGGCTGGAGGGTGGTAGAGGAGAGCGGAATTCCAGGTGTAGCGGTGAAATGCGTAGATATCTGGAGGAACACCAGTGGCGAAAGCGGCTCTCTGGACCATTCCTGACGCTGAGATGCGAAAGCCAGGGGAGAGAACGGGATTAGAAACCCCGGTATTCCTGGCCGTAAACGATGTCAACTAGGCGTAGGAGGTTATAAACCCCTTCTGTGCTGTAGCTAACGCGTTAAGTTGACCGCCTGGGGACTACGGCCGCAAGGCTAAAACTCAAAGGAATTGACGGGTCCCCGCACAAGCAGCGGAGCGTGTGGTTTAATTCGAGGCTACGCGAAGAACCTTACCAGGGTTTGACATGCTAGTGGTAGTGAAGCGAAAGCGGAACGACCCTTCGGGGAGCTAGCACAGGTGCTGCATGGCTGTCGTCAGCTCGTGTCGTGAGATGTCAGGTTAAGTCCTGTAACGAGCGCAACCCTCGTCGTTAGTTATAAGTGTCTAACGAGACTGCCCGTGATAAGCGGGAGGAAGGTGAGGATGATGTCAAGTCAGCATGGCCTTTATATCCTGGGCTACACACACGCTACAATGGCCAGTACAATGGGTTGCCAAGTCGCGAGACGGAGCCAATCCCGCAAAGCTGGTCTCAGTTCGGATTGCAGGCTGCAACTCGCCTGCATGAAGTCGGAGTTGCTAGTAACCGCGCGTCAGCACAGTGCGGTGAATACGTTCCCGGGGATTGTACACACCGCCCGTCACGTCATGGAAGTTGGCAACGCCTGAAGTCGGTGAGCTAACCCGCAAGGGAGGCAGCCGCCCAAGGTGGGGTCGGTAACTGGGACGAAGTCGTAACAAGGTAGCCGTACCGGAAGGTGCGGCTGGATCACCTCCTTTTTAAGGAGCAACGGCTCTGTCGTGAGACAGGCCAAACGCTTTCACGAAAGCGGCTCCAGGTTTATCGCCTGCGCAAGCAGGTGCCCAGTCTGGAAGATCAGGGCTGTTTCTGTCACTATTCAGGGGTTAAGGCATTAACAAGCGACGCCGGATGGCCCGGCCATGGGGTTGGGCCGTCCATAGCCTGTCTCTTATACACATCTGACGCTGCCGACGAGCGATCTAGTGTAGATCTCGGTGGTCGCCGTCTCATTGAAAAAAAAAAAACAAACGACACCAAGAGGAAAAGGAATGCAAAGACAGAGAGCACAA
>CALLZA010000617.1 GCA_937858165.1 uncultured Ardenticatenia bacterium | reverse complement strand
GGAGGAGTGTAGATGGCATTTGAGTGGTAGACAGCTTGCTGGTGAGGAGGTATTTGTTTTTTTTTTTTTAAAGCAGAAGTCGGCATAGGAGATCTAGTACGGTCTCGTGGGCTCGGAGAGGTGTATAAGAGACAGGGAGAAAGGGGCCAGGTTCCAGGGGCCAGGTTCCAGGGGAAGAACGCTCTTCCCTGGTGCCTGGAACCTGGCCCCTGGCCCCTCTTCAGGCTTGCGGGCGTCGATGACGGGCCAGTCGCCGACGGGGGCGCGCTCGACCAGCGCGGCGATGGCCCCGCGGGCGAAGGCGTCGGCGACGAAGGCGTGGCCGTCGGCGCGCTCGCCGACAAAAGCGACGAAGACCGCCCCCGGCCCCGCCTCGCGGCTGTCGACCACGAACGATGACACGGCCGGTTCGTTGCCGGTCGCGCGGTAGTCAGACAGCGTCTCGAGAATGTGGCCGAGGGTTAACATCAGTCGTCAGTGGTCAGTAATTCTTTGTCAGTCGTTCGTTTCTAGTCCCTAGTTCCTAATTAGCGTTGGCTACCGCTCCCAACCGAATCTCATCCGGCGGGATGTCGAGCAGGACGACAAGCTCCTTGGCCAGCTTCGAAAAGACGGGCGCGGCGGTCATGGAGCCCCAGGGGGCGCTCTGCGGCCGATCGAGCTTCACAAAGACGACAAGCTTCGGGTCGTCGGCCGGTAGCCAGCCAACGAAGGAGGCGATGGTATCGGTCGGATGGTAGCCGAACGGCTCGGCGATCTGGGCCGTGCCTGTCTTGCCGGCCACGGTGTAGCCTTCGACGAGCGCCTCTTGCACTTCCTGTTGCACGGCCGTGACGGCCATGGTGGTCATGATGGCCGCCGTCTCTGGCTTGATCACCTGGCTGACGACGGTCGGCTCGTGGCGGCGCGTGCCGTTGGCGTCGCGAACCTCGGCCACAACGTAGGGCTGCATCAGGTAGCCGTTGTTGGCCAGGGCGGAGATGGCCGAGGTCATCTGCAACGGCGTGACGGCCAGCGCCTGGCCGTAGGCGTTGGTGGCGATGAACGACTCCTGCCACTCGCCGCTGCCCGGCAGGGGCATCAGCCCCGGCTCTTCGGCGAAGAGGTCGATGCCGGTGGGGCGACCGAAGCCGAAGCGCTGGAAGTAGTCGTAGAACGTCGTCGGCCCCATCCAGGTGGCGATGGTCGCCGCGCCGACGTTGAGCGAGTGGGCCAGCAGGGTGGTCATGTCCACCGTGCCGTAGGCGCCGCGATCCCAGTTGTAGCTGACGTGGCCACCGACAGAGATGGCGCCGGTGTCGTTATAGGTGGTGGCCGGCGTGACCGTGCCCGAGTCGAGCGCGGCGGCCATCGTCACCAGCTTCATGACCGAGCCGGGTTCATAGACGGCGCTGACCAGGGGGTTATAGAACAGCGACTCTTCGATGTCGTAAAAGTCGTTGGCCGAGTAGCACGGCTCGGCGGCCATCGCCACGATCGCCCCGGTGCGCGGGTCCATGACGATGATGGAGCCGCTGACCGCGCCGTGCTCTGCCAGGGCCTCTTTCAGGTGGCGCTCGACGGTGTACTGCACACTGCGGTCGATGGTCAGCACCAGGTCGGCCCCCTCGCGGGCCATGACGGTGGTCTGCTCCAGCAAGGGGGAGATGGGCACGGTGGCGCTGGCGGCCTGGCCGGCCAGTTCGCTCTGGTAGTACCCCTCGACGCCTGCGCCGCCCATGCCGTCGAAGTCGACAAAGCCGAGGATGTGGCACATCAACTCCCCTTGCGGGTAGAAGCGGCGGGGCAGGGGGTCCAGTTGCACTTCGTCGCCATACTCTACGGCGCGAATGGCCTCGGCCGTCTCCGATGAGACACGCGGAGCCAGGACGACGTAGAGATCGGGCGACTCCAGTTCGGCCAGCAGTTGGCCGCGCGGAATCTGCATGACCGGGGCGAGCTGATTGGCCAGCTCTTCAGCGTCGGTCAAAATGGCGGGCGAAACGCCGACGCGATAGTCCCACTCATCGACGGCCAGCACGGCCCCGTTGTGGTCGTAGATCACGCCGCGCTCGGGGGAGTCGGTGACGGCCCAGTCCTCGATGACGACTTCTTTCCACTCGTCACCGTTGACGACCTGGAACGCGAACAGGCGCAGGACGATGACGCCCAGCGCCAGACTCATGCCGATGGCGACGGTCCACATGCGCCGCAGTTGGTTGCCGCCCGGCAGCCTGTTACTGCTCACGGGTCTCTCCTCGTGTCAGGTCGATGCCCAGGTCGCGGACGGCCAGGGCCAGCGCCTGCCACATCGTTTCCGGCGGCGCGGGCGGGGCTTCCGCCTCCGGCTCGTTGGCCGCGTCGATCGCCGACGGGCCGACGCTCTCCGTCGGGTATTGGGGAATGACGACGTAATCGATATCGGCCGGCGTGGAGGGCACGAAGCCCAGCCGCCGCGCCTCGGCGTCCAGCCGTTCCAGCGATTGCGCCTCGGCGATCTGCCGTTCCAATTCGGCGTTGGCCCGCTTCACCTCATCCAGTTCGTTCTGCTCCATCTGGACACGACGGCCGATGGTGGCGATCTTGCTGGCCTGATTCAGATAGATGGCCCCCAGCAGCGCGCCCAGGACGACGATGACCCCCCAGCCGGCCGCGGCCTGAGCTTCGGTCAGCACACCGAGGCGTCGGGCCAGCTCCCGCGCCTGGCGGGGCTTGGGACGGGGTTTTTGTTCGGGATTGGCCATCATTTCAGTGTTTAGTAGGTCAGTTGCCAGTTGTCAGTTGTCAGTTGTCAGTTGTCAGTTGTCAGTTGTCAGTTGTCAGTTGTCAGTTCTCGACTTTATCCAAAATCAGTATGAATAGCAGGTGGCATCAAGGAGACCATGAAGCCAACGGCTAGGCAAAGTGATGAGTCGCGTTGTAGCACGGGACTCCACAGTTTGCAGATTAGACCACAAGTACCGACGGGTCAGGGCCAGGGCGTCGCTGAAGGTCGGTTCCGGCTTGTGATACCAGGCCGTGTGACGCTTGGGGAACGGGGCGTCCAGGGTCAAGCGCTGGGCCAGGAGAGTCACCAGGGAGAAGAGGCCCAGCAGAGCCGGGGTGGTGCGCAGGATGGCCAGGTCAGACCATTGGCGTTGGGTCTCCACGCCCAAGTGGGTGCGGACTTCCTGAAAGGTGACCTCGACACTCCAGCGACGGATGTAGGTAGCCAGGATAGCGGCGGGAGTCAGGCTGAGGTCAGTCGACAAGAAGGCACTAGGCAGCAAGTGACCGAGCGGGTCGCGCACCAGCAGCCAGCGAATGGGCAGTGGGGCACGGCCGGGCGTGCACCACAGGGCTGTGCCCGTGGCCAGGTCGAGGAGACGCGCTTCTTGCTGATACCAGCCCACCTGGCAGCGCTGCCAGGTGGTAGCCGGGTCGGTCAGCCGCTGCGTGAGGCTGGGCAAGCGACGTCCCTTCTTGGCCCCCTGGCGCTGTCTCTTATACACATCTGACGCTGCCGACGAGCGATCTAGTGTAGATCTCGGTGGTCGCCGTATCATTAAAAAAAAAAAAAAGACAGAGGCACGGGGGAGGCGGGCTAAGCAGAAGACAACAAGGAGAGACAAGACACAAGGAGAGAGAGTGACG
>CALLZA010000616.1 GCA_937858165.1 uncultured Ardenticatenia bacterium | reverse complement strand
GACTGTACTCTATGCGCGTCAACGTATTTTTCAGTATGTTGTTCTGTGTCTGTAGTTCTAGTAGGTGGAGAGAGTGTTATACTTTGTTTTTTTTTTTTCAAGCAGAAGGCGGCATACGAGGTCTAGTTCGGTCTCGTGGGCTCGGAGATGTGTATAAGAGACAGGCTTTGGGGCGTGCCACCCCAGAGCCGAGTCCGTCACCCAGCTCCGGCAAAAGAACCCGCGGCCCGTCCGCGGGCGCAGTCCCGGTCATGGCGACCGGATGGTGGAGCCGAATCATGAACCGTAAGCTGTTTCTATTGGTTGTTCTCCTGGCTTGCCTGGCCTTGCCTCTGGGCCATCTGGCCGCCCAGGAACCCGCCCCCCAGGCGGCCGAATCGGAGCCGAACCATACCATCGCCACGGCTGACCCCATCGCCCTGGGCGACACCACGGCGAACATCAACCCCATCGGCGACGTAGACATCTTTCGCCTCAGCCTGACCGCCGGGCAGCGCGTGTATGTCGCCGCTATTACCGGGTGCTACCCAAACGAACTTGAGACCCAGTTAGCCGTCTATGACGCAGACGGCAACCTGGTAGCCGAACCGGGCGACGAGCACGACGGTTGGCCGGGCAACCACGTCCTGCGCTTTGTGGCCCCGGCTACGGCCAACTACTTCGTGCGCGTCTTCTCCGACGGTTACGAATATGACCCCGAAGAGCTGGCCGGTCCCTACACGCTGCTGGTCCGCAACGTGCCCGCCGACGAGCCGGCCGACCCGTTCGAGCCGGTTCCGGCTGCCTGGAACACCACCATCGATGCCGCGCTCTTTGCCCCCTATGACTTCGACTGGTACCGCATCCACGCCCGCGCCGGCGACGTGTTCCAGTTGAGTTTGACGATGGACACGCTGATCACGCCCGATGCTCACGTGCGTATCGACGACGCCAATGACACCTACCCCTACGCCAGTGTGGGCTGGCTCTACGATCCCGGCACGACCAACGTCACCTACGTTGTGCCTTTCGAGGCCGACTACATCATCCGTGTCGCCAACGGCATCTTCTTTTGCGACGCAGAGAGCTATGGCGCGCAGCCCTATCGCCTGACGATCACCCGCCATAGCCTCTACGTGGGCGGCGCCCAGGCGAGCAAAGTCAATGGCGTACCTTTTGGCCCCAACGACGTGCTGGCTCGCGATCTCGCCGGGGCGTGGCGCATGGTCTTTGATGGCGAAGACGTGGGGCTGACCAAGCCGCTGGGCGGGGTCGAGTTCATGGACGACGGCAGCTTGTTGTTGTCGCTGAACGTCGCCCAGGCGCTGCCCGGGCTGGGCGCGGTCAAACCGACCGACATCGTGCGCTTTGTCCCGACGCAACTGGGAGTCCATACCCAGGGCGCGTTCAGCTTCTACCTGCGCGGCGCGCAAGCCGGACTGACCACCCAAGGCGAACGTATTGACGCTATTGCACTCACCGGCGACGGCCGCCTGATCGTCAGCACCTATGGCTCGGCCGGCGTGCCGAGGTTCGGCGGCGGAACGCTCAGCGCCCGCGATGAGGATATGATGCTGTTCTATCCCAATGGGGAGATGCCGTCGGCCGGCGACTGGGAGTTGTGGCTGGACGGCACTGTCACACTGGGCAGCCGCTTCTCGGCCAATGACCTACGCGCGGCGACCCTCATTGCCGACCCCTATGAGACCGATGGTTATATCGCCCCACTTCTCTTCACCGCCGACCGCGCTTACCGCTATGATGCCTGGGGGGCTGACGGGAACTACCAGTCCGTCACCGCCGCGCCCGGCGACGTCGTAAGGCTGTGGTTCGATGCAGATGCCCCGACTTATCCGAGCTTCTGGCCGCCCATCCGGCGCACAACAACCCTAGCCTTTCCGCGTCTTATCTCCAGCCTGTCCATCGGCCCCGACTGGAACAACTAGCTAATTTAGGAATTACGAATTCAGAGCTTCTGAATTCGTAATTCCTAATTCCTAATTAATTCCCGGCGGCAAATCCATCGGCCCATTGAACTGCATCGCCGTGAATACCGCCCCCTGTGGGTCGCGCACAACGATGAAGCGGCCCATCTCCCCGGCCTGGTTCGGCCCAACGAGCACCGTGCCGCCCAGTTGGCGCACCCGCGCCGCGGCCGCGTCCACGTCCTCGACCATGAAGTAGACTGCCCAGTTGGCCGGCACGCTCGCGTCCCACATCTCGTTCATTGGCAGCGAGCCGCACTGCGTCCGGTCGCCCGCGGCAAAGGTCACGTAGCCGCTGCCGTCGTTCATCTCGGTGCCCGTCCAGCCGAAGACGTGCTCATAGAACGCCCGCGCCGCCGGCAGGTCGCGCGTCTGCAACTCGTTCCAGGCCAGGGTGTTGGGCTGGTTGACCAGCGCCGCCCCGGCAAACGCCCGCGGGCTCCAGATGCCGAACGCCGCGCCGGTGGGGTCCTGAATCAGGGCCATGCGGCCGGAGTCGAGCACATCCATCGGCGGCATGAAGACGCCGCCGCCCGCCTCGGCCGCCCGTGCCGCCGCGCCGTCGATGTCGTCGTACTTCACATAGGACACCCACACCGGCGGCATGTCCATCTGCTGCATGTCGGCGCTCATCGGTGTCGCCCCGGCCCTGTCTCTTATACACATCTCCGAGCCCACGAGACCGTACTAGATCTCGTATGCCGTCTTCTGCTTGCAAAAACACAAACATATACCGCTACATACAACATCGGCCTGACGCCTTCACACA
>CALLZA010000615.1 GCA_937858165.1 uncultured Ardenticatenia bacterium | reverse complement strand
TTATATGTATGGCGTTGCCTGTGTTGTATTGCCTCGCTTGAGGATACTTATTCGTACGCTGGGTTGAGTTAGAGTTTGTCTCCTAGTATGGTAGTCTCGTCGCACTGTCTGTTGTTTTTTTTTTTTTCAAGCAGAAGACGGCATACGAGATCTAGTACGGTCTCGTGGGCTCGGAGATGTGTATAAGAGACAGCGCCTACACCGTGCCGCCGACGGAATCGGGCCACAAGTGCCTCTTTGCCCGCGCCTTCGCCTTCTCGCCGCTCGACCTGCCGCTGGACAACTTCCGGCTCGACCCGCCGCTCGACCGCCACATCGGCCAGCTCAATCTCAACATCGTCGGCCAGGGGCAGCCGTTCATGTTCAACGCCATCCACCACCCTAATGCCGAGTGGGTTGTGCAGTTCGCGCCGCTGGCGGCCGAGGAGCTGCTGGCCCTGCGCCACCCGGTGCTGGCCGACGTGACCCCCGCCCGCGAATTCCCGCGCGATAGCTGGACGGAGCGCACGCGCATCGAACTGGCCGACAGCGACGCCCGCGCCGTGGACATGGCCCGCGAGAACGACCGCGTCTTCCTGTTCGCCAACGACCCGGAGGGGGTTGACCTGGGCACGCAGCGGGAGCTGCGCCGCATGGTGCGCGACGCGCTGGCCGAGATCGACGCCGGCAAGGCGCGCCCGGCCGACCACCGCGACCTGTTCGCCAAGTTCCGCGACATCAACGGCCAGACGCGGCGCAGCACGTTCAGGATGGAAGCGCCCGACTTGGGGCTGGGGCCGGGGCAGGCGGCAGCCGTCCACATCCGCGCCGCCGACCGCGAACTGGGCGACCACGATGCCGCGCTGGGGGGCATGACGCTCATCGTCGTCGGAGAGTGATGGAGCTTGACCTGACAGGTCTTCCGAGACCTGTCAGGTCTGTCGTCCCTGAAAAGGCACAAATCCAGATACAGATACCCCTGCGACCATTGTTAGAGAGACGGCATGTTTCTATAATGGTCGTGGAGTGTGACAATGGACGACGATAACCGCGACGAAGTGGAACAGAACCGGCTGACGGCCGACCTGCGCGCTTTCATCACCGACAACATGACCGCTGGCGAGATCGAGGCTCTGGCCTTCGACATCGGCATCGACCCCAATGAGTTGGGCGGCGCGCTGGCCGACGAGCTGGCTGTGTCACTCATCCACATCATGACCCAGCGCAGCGAGCTGCAACTGCTGGACACCGCCCTGCGCGACAGCCTGCCGGCGGAGTACCGTCTGGCGTTCGGCGACGCCGTGCGCGATGACACCACCGCCGGCTGGGGCGACGAAGCACCATAGGCCGCCGGCGAATCGGGGAGCAACATGAGCCAACCATCACAGCCACGTGTGGTCATTGTTGGCGGCGGCTTCGGCGGCCTCTACACCGCCCAGGCGCTGCGCAAAGCGCCGGCGGCCGTCACCCTCATCGACCGCCGCAACTTCCACCTTTTCCAACCCCTGCTCTACCAGGTCGCCACCGGCGGCCTCTCGCCGGAGGACATCGCCTCCCCTCTGCGCGGCGTGCTGAAGCGGCAGAAGAACACCCGCGTGCTGACCGGCAAGGTGGCTGACCTCGACCCGGCCCGCGGTGTCGTGCGGCTGGAAGACGGGGCCGAGATAGGCTATGACACCCTCGTCATCGCCACCGGGGCCCACCACCACTACTTCGGCCGCGACGACGAGTGGTCAGCGCTGGCCCCCGGCCTGAAGACGATCGAAGACGCCATCACCATCCGGCGGCGCGTCCTGCTGGCCTTCGAGGCTGCCGAGCGCGAACCCGACCCCGACCGCCGCCGCGCCCTGTTGACCTTCGTCATCGTTGGCGGCGGGCCGACGGGCGTGGAGCTGGCTGGGGCGCTGGGCGATCTGGCCCGCCACACCCTGCCCGGCGAGTTCCGCGGCTTCGACCCGGCCGAGACGACGATTCTCCTCGTCGAAGGGCTGGATCGCATCCTGACCGGCTTTCCGCCGGGGCTGTCGCAGGCGGCGGCGCGCTCGCTGGCAGGATTGGGTGTCCAGGTGCGTACCGGCGTCATGGTCACCGACATCGCCGCCGACCACGTCATGGTCAGGGACGCCGCCGGGAGCGAGACGCGCATCCCGACCTTCACTGTACTCTGGGGCGCGGGCGTGCGCGCCTCGTCGCTGGGCGCGGTCGTCGCCCAGCGCACCGGCGCGGAGCAGGATCGCGCCGGCCGCCTCGTCGTCGGGCCGGATCTGTCGCTGGCCGGCCACCCCAACATCTTCGTCATCGGCGACCTGGCCCACTTCCAGCAGGACGGCGAACCGCTGCCCGGCGTGGCCCAGGTGGCCATGCAGCAGGGGCAGTTCGTGGCCGACGTGTTGCGCCGCCGGCGCGCGGCCCAGCCTGTGCCGCCCTTCCGCTATAAAGACAAGGGGGTTCTGGCCGTCATCGGCCGCCACGAGGCGGTGGCCGACATCGGCCGCCTGCACTTCAGCGGCCTGCCGGCGTGGCTCATCTGGGTCTTCGTCCACATCAACTTCCTCATCGAGTTCGACAACAAACTCAAGGTGATGACCCAGTGGGGCTGGAACTACGTCACCCGGCGACAGGGGGCGCGGCTCATCACCGGCGAGGCGGAGCCGGTCTGGCAACAGTTGCCGCTGGCCCCGCTTGACCCGGCGGAATAGAACGCGGATAGCGCGGTAATCCCCGTCATCCGTGTTCAATTCTTCCCCCCACGCC
>CALLZA010000614.1 GCA_937858165.1 uncultured Ardenticatenia bacterium | reverse complement strand
GCGTACTCTTCCGCACTGTGATACTTTCTTTCTGTAGTCTGTCTGTGAGCGTTGACAGTGTAGTCTGCCATTCTGATGCTCTTCCTGTCGTTTCTCTGTCTGTGGACGATATCCACGCTTGTTTAGACTGTTTTTTTTTTTAATGATACGGCGACCACCGAGATCTACACTAGATCGCTCGTCGGCAGCGTCAGATGTGTATAAGAGACAGACGAACAGCAGGTAGTCGCCCGGCGGCTGCCCCGTCACTTCCCAGTACAACTCGATGGCGATGGGCCCGCCCGGCTCGACTGTAGTCGGGTCGAACGCGTAGCCGCGCAACTTGACCAAAGTATCGAACTGGATGTCTACCGGATTGGGCAGCGCGTTCCCCGCGGCCCAGGACGCCGGGCGGGCGTAGGCCGGGGCCAGATAGCCAAAGAGGGCCACCAGCGACAGGCCGATGAGGGCTAGGTTGACGGCCCAGGCCAGGCGAGTGACGAGTGGCGAGTCGTCACTCGTCACTCGTAACTCGTCACTCAGCCACAGCGTTAGTCCATAGAACATGAGGATGCCTAGCGCCGGCAGAGCTGGGAAGAAGAAGCGTCCCATCGGGCCGGCGGGGCTGACCAGCAGGTAGTTGAAGAGGACGGCGAAAAAGACGGCGACGTTTAAAGCCAGCAGAAGAAGGGGAGCGAGTGGCAAGTGGCGGGTGGCGGGTGGCGAGAGGCCCTCGCCCCATCCCTCGCCCACAGGGCGAGGGGGCCGGAGGCGGCGCACAAGGGCAAAGACATAGCCGCCCACGGAGAGTAGCAGGACAACAAATAAGCCCGCGTAGATCGCCCCCGGCAGCGGAATCTGCCCATAGCCAAAGCGCCCCCACAGGCTCGTCCAGGCGTAGGGTAGCTCGGAGACGGCCAGCCAGAAGCTGTCGCGCGGGTCGCGCACGCCCCACAGTTGGGTCAACTGCTCGATGCCTGTCGGCTCGCCGTAGAGGCGCTGGTTGCGCGCGAACCACCAGCCGGCCAGCAGTGCCGTCACACTGACGAGCAGGGCGTTGACCATCAACCACTGCCGCCACTGGCCGCGCCGCCAGGCGACCCAGGTCACGGCCGCCTCGATGACGACGAGGATGGCCGCCAGATTGAACTTGCTCAGCAGCGCCGCGGCGTAGAGCACCCCCAGAGCCACCCCCCACTGCCAGCGCAGCCCGCGCGGGTCTAGCAGCAGCCGGACGCAGGCGTAGGTGATGGCCGCGCCCGCCGCCGCCGCGGCCACGTCGTTGTTGATGGCCGCGGCCATGTAGAGGAACATCGGGTTGAAGGCCACGAACGCCGCCGACCCCGCGGCCAGCGCCGGGCGCTCCGGCCACATCCTGTCTCTTATACACATCTCCGAGCCCACGAGACCGTACTAGATATCGTATGCCGTCTTCTGCTTGAAAAAAAAAACACAGAAACAACTATTCGCCGCACACGACATGACAACACGATAACACGTACACAATTCCGCTCGACGCTGCAC
>CALLZA010000613.1 GCA_937858165.1 uncultured Ardenticatenia bacterium | reverse complement strand
TTATTGATGTAGTTGTTCTGTATGTATATCATTGTTTATTTACAACTGGAACAGTCAGTCTCATGTGTAGTGTTGTTTTTTTTTCAAGCAGAAGACGGCATACGAGATCTAGTACGGTCTCGTGGGCTCGGAGATGTGTATAAGAGACAGACCGTACTCCAGCGGGCGAGATCGACTTACTTTGTACCGACGAAAACAACAACCTGGTCGTCATCGAACTCAAGCGTAACCGCGCCCCGGACAAGGTAGTCTCTCAACTTGATCGTTATCTTGTTTGGGTGGAACAGAACATTTCCAAACCTGGCCAAAGTGTTCGCGGGATCATCATCGCGAAGAAGCACGGAGACCACGTCGTTTACAGCGTCTCTCGTCGAGCGGATGTCGAGTTGTGGACCTACGACTTGAGATTGGCCCTTGTGCCAAAATTCACGGCCAACCGGTCTACCCTATAAGAGATCTATCAATTCTTCGCGCTCAATACCGGCCTGCTTCAGAATGGACAACAGCGTGCCTTGTGGCAAGTCGCGGCGGTGAACCGGGACGACCGCCCGCTGTTTCGTATCGGGGTGAAGGTAGATATGGTGACTGCCCTTTGCCCGGTCAAAGATGAAACCTCGCTTCTCCAGAATGCGGATAACATCCCTAGGCGTCAACACCGGCAGCTTCGGCATAGTTCACCGTCAACGCATATTCCAGCGTCCCCTCTTCGGTCGGCACTTCCTCACCATGCGCGACGAGACTCTCAACGTACAGTTCTATCGCCTCTCGTGCCATAGAGATGGCTTCGTCTACGTCTTCTCCATAGGTAATGCATCCCGGCAGCGACGGAACGAGTGCAGTGTAACCGCCCTCTGGTTCCGGCCGCAGGATAACCCGGTATAGCAACGTCTTCATAGTTTCTCCGCTGGGTCTGCATAGACGAGGTAGGCGCGAATATCATCTGTTTCCAGCCAGGGATAAGCAGCCAAGAGGGTCTCAGAAGTGTCGCCTGCGGCTAGCATACCCAGCACATGCTCAACGGCCAGCCGCCGACCACGAACAATCGGCTTACCGCCAAAGATGTCGGGGTGAAAGGTGATTCGGGCCAATAGTTCGTTCTCGCTCATAGCAGTACAGTATAGTATAGCATGCGGTAACAAGTTTCCAGCTTGGAAACCGGGATTCTCAGGGCAAATTCGGCTTCTGGTACTAGACTGCCCAGATACTATCCATCCGCCACGCATCGATCGCCGCTACCCTCACCGCCCCACCCTCGGCGAACAACGCCACGCCCATCTCCTCCGGCCGCGTAGGATAGAAACGGCTGGAGAGGACGGCCCGGTCGTCTACGAACACCTCTACCACCGAGCGGTCGATGAAGACGCGCAGCCGCACCGGTCCGGCGGGCAGCGGCGCGACGTGCCACGGCTGGGCAACGCCGTCTGGCGAGTTCTGCCCGTCCGGTAACCGAGGCGCATGTAGCGCGATCGTTCCGGCTTCCACGTCACCGCGCAGAGTGATGTAATCCGCTCCTGATAGCACATCGAGCCAGCTCAAGCCAAACGCCGTGGCGCCCGCCGGTTCCAGCACCGCCTCGATCTCCCATGAGCCGCCGCGTAACGTCGCCAGCGGGTTGGCGTCGCCGGGCCGGAAAAGACGCGGCACAACGTGGAACGCCTCGCCGCGCAGTTGGGCCAGCTCCGGCACGGGCCTGAAGCGCAACGTGCCGTCGTCGCCCAGCGACAGCAGGCGCGGCAACGACATGACCCCGCTCCAGCCGGCGGCGCGTTGGGCCGAGATGTCGCGCCCCTCGCGCAGCCAGCCGATGAGCACGGCCCGACCGCTCTCGTCGATGGTGACTTGTGGCGCGTAGAGCGTATCGCCGTACTCCAGCGGCCGGAACGAGCCGCCTGTGAAACGCCCATCGGCGAAGTCGCCGACCGTATAGCCGGCATAGAGCAGTTCGCCGCTGTCGTGGTTCTGGAAGGAAACGACCAGCACGTGGCGGCCGTCCAGCGGGAAGAGGTTGGGGCACTCCCAAACCGTGCCTGTCCACAGCGGCGCGGCCGGCGTAGCGTCGCCGACCAGCAGCGGCCCGGCATACTCCCAGGCCAAGAGGTCGGCCGAGCGATAGAGCAGCACCGCCCCGCCGCCGCCTTCAACGCGCGAACCGATGGCCATCCACCACGTCTCCCCCTCGCGTGAGGCACGCTCCTCGCGCCAGACGAACGGGTCGCGGAAGTCGCCGGTCTGGCCGCCGAAGCCGGGCGGCGGCACGGCGATGAGCGGGTTGGCCAGGTGCTTGGCCCACGTGTCCAGGTCGTCGCTGCCCAGCGCGGCGCACACTGTCTGAGGAAAGACGCCGGTATAGAAGAACACCGGCCGGCCGTCGAATGGCGTGCCGGGGCCGCCGATGACCGCCGAACCGCTCCAGCAGCCACTCGAATCCGGCCCTCCCGGCGTGGGCGTCAGGGCCATCGGCCGGTGTTCCCAGCGCACCAGATCGGCGCTGGCGGCGTGGCCCCAATGGATGTCGTCGTGGAACGCACCAGCCGGGTTGTACTGGTAGAACAGGTGGTAGCGGCCCTGCCACTGGATGAAGCCGTTGGGGTCGTTCATCCAGTTGGCGGACGGCAGGAAGTGGTAGCGGGGGCGGAGCGGATCAGCTAACTGTTCCGCCGCCGCTGGCACAACGGGTTGAAGTTTGGCCGACATCCTGGTGGTTCTCCTTGCTAGCGCCGCAACAGATTAGCGAGGACCAGGAACAGGGCCGCCCCCAACACCGACACCAGCCCGTTTTGCAGGTTGGCGCTCAGCACCGGGCGGAGGATGACCAGGTTGGTGATGAAACCGGCCACGACCGCGCCGACGATGCCGGCGGCGATGTTGAGCGCGTAGTCACTCGACGTCTTCCGGCCGGACAGGTGGCTGGAAAGCAACCCGCCCACTACGCCCACGAGAATCCAGACGATAATACCCACACCACACCTCCTTTGGGAGTTAACCCTTCACGCCGCTCGAAGCCATGCTCTTGACGAAGGCGCTTTGAAAGATGAAGAAGAAAATCAGCACCGGTATGGTGATCATGGTTGTATAGGCCATGACCTCGCCCCAATTCGTATCGCGCTGGAAGAAGAACTGTAGACCGACCATGACCGGGCGAAGCTCGTCGCTCTGGACGGTCATAATGGGCCACAGGAAGGAGTTCCATGACGAGATGAAGGTCAAAATGGCCACCGAGGCGAAGACCGGCAGCGAGATGGGGACGATGATGCGGTAGTAGATCTGGAACCGGCTGGCCCCGTCCACCAGCGCCGCTTCATCGAAGTCCTTGGGGATGTCCTGGAAGAACTGATAGAAGAGGAAGATGGAGTAGGCGCTGACGATGAAGGGGATGATCTGGACGGTGTAGGTGTCCAGCCAGCCCTGGGTCATAGTCAGGCCCTCGTCAAACGACAGCCCCGGCAGCCGGCTGACCAGCAGCAGCATGGGCATGACAGTGGCCATGCCGGGAATGATCAGCGTGGCGATGATGACGGACAGAACGAGCTTTTGCCCCGGCCAGCGCAGACGCGACAGGGCGTAGGCCGTCATACTATTGACCAGCAACGACAGGCCGATCGTGCCGGCCGTAATCACGATGGAGTTGAGCATGTAGCGCGGGAAGTTGCTATCCGTGAACACCCGATCGTAGTTGGCCGTGGTCAGTTCGCCCACCGGCAAGAAGGCGCGGAGCGAGCGCAGGTCGCCGAAGATCTGCTGGTTACTGCCTTTGAACGACGAGACGATCATGAAGATCAGCGGAAAGGTGAAGAAGAACACCAGGATCACCAGCGGCACGTAACGCAGCCAGAGCTTGATCGTTTTACCCATCGAACGCGATTGGCGCACGCCGGCTGGGATGGTGGAGTCTGTTATTGTCGTCATGTCTGCTTACCTCTTGAACGAATACCTTAGCCTGACTACCGGGCGACATCCCTGTCGCGCACGACGTAACGCTGAACCAGGTTGATGGCCACGATGATCAGGAAGAAGACGACGGCGATGGTCGAGGCATAGCCGATGTCCTGTTCGCGGAAGCCGTTGCGGAACATGTGGAAGACCGTGGTCGTCGTGGCGTCGTCTGGCCCGCCGTTGGTCATGGCCAGCACCTGGTCGAACAACTGGAAGGCGGCGATGGTGATGGTCAGGAAGATGAAAACGATGATGCCACGCAGACCGGGAATGGTGATGAAGCGGAACTTCTGCCAGCCGTTGGCCCCGTCGATGCTGGCCGCTTCGTAGAGCGCCTCCGGTATCTGTTGCAGCCCGGCCACGAACAGCATCATCTGCATCCCCGCCCCCTGCCAGATAGACATGATGATGATGGCCCACATAGCCACGCTGGGGTTGCCCAGCCAGTTGATCGGCCCGACGAGGCCAAACGTCAGCGCGCCGATCATTTCGTTGATCAGACCGTTGTTGCCGTCATAGAGGAAGCGCCAGACGATCGACGCCACTACCATCGACGTGACCACCGGCGCGAAGTACAACGTCCGAAAGAAGGATTGGCCGCGCAACCCCTGGTTGACCAGCAGCGCCAGCAACAGGCCCAGACTGGTCTGCACCGGGATGACGACCAGGGCGAAAAAGAAGTTGTTGGTCAGCGAACGCATAAACAGCGGGTCGCCGGCCAGGACGTAGGTCAGCCGGTCGCCGATCTGTACTGTGAACCATTCGCGCAGCCCGGCGTATTGCGGGTAGGCCTCCTCGTCGCGGGTGAAGTCGCGTGAACGAGGGAAGACGAGGTCGCCGTTCTCGTCGCGCACAAAGTCGCCGGTCGTATCGTCCACTTCCGGATCGACCGTCAGCGTCGACAGGGCCAGGAGCCGTTGGTAGTTGCGCAAGCCGACGACTTCGGTTTCATTGCCCGAGATGAGTCGCTGGTTGGTGAAGCTATAGTAGATGCCGGCAAAGAACGGGCTGATGACGAAGAGCAGCATCAGCAGGATCGCCGGCCCGGCCATCAAGTAACCGGTCAGCGTCTGCCGTCGCTTTTCGTGGGCTGACCCGGCACGGTCCAGAGCCAAAGTTGGGGTTGTCATATCTGCGTCTCCTTCCACCACACTATCGATCCGCCACCCGAAAGGTGGCCGGCTCAAGCTGCCAGATGTCCAGGGTGTTGAGCGTCACCTGCTGTCCGTCGAGAAATAGTTCCAGGCCCAGGCTGTCGCCGCCGGGGAAAATCTGTTCGGTGAAGACAACGCGGCCGTCGTTGCCGAAAACCTCCACCGACGCGCGATCGATCAGGATGTGTAGCCGGATCAGGCCGTCCAGCGGCTCCATCGTCGCCGTATGCACGGCACCGAAACCGGCGTTAAAAGCCACGTCGCCCGACTGGGCGCGATCGACGTACAGGGTGCGCCCCTTGGTGGCGTAGCCGACGGTCGTGACCTCATCGCCACCGGTGCGCAGGCGGAAGCCGAAGCGGTCGGCGTCGGCCAGGTCGGCCATGGCAAATTCGGCGACGATTTCCAGCGTCTCCCCGCTTACCTCATCCAGCAGGTCACTGCCCGGCCCAATGATCTCATCGCGCCACTGCCACTGCTGGCCGCGCAACTGTTGTAGCTCGGCGATGGGCTGCTGGGTCAGGCGCACACCGTCGGGCGTGGTCACCAGGGCCAACTCGCGCGGGATGGTGAACGCGCCGCGCCAGGTCGAAGCGGGAGTGGCCTGGGCATACCTCCAATTGTTCATCCAGGCCAGCCACAGGCGACGGTTGTCAGGAGCCTCGCTCCACGATTGCGGCGCGTAAAAGTCGGCCCCGAAGTCGGCCCACAGAGTGGTATCTTTGTCGTTGTCGCTGGTGAACGTCCGGCCGTCGAAACTGCCCACGAAGTACTGCACGCCGGAGCCACCGGCCGGCGCGCAATCGCCAATAGCCACGGCCAGCACCCAGCGCGAATCGGGCCCACCGTCAACTGGCAGCGAGAAGAGGTCGGGCGTTTCCCACACCCCACAAGTCGCGCCGAAGGTCAAGCCGAAGCCGCCGCTCGACTCCCAGTTCACCAGGTCGGGCGAAGTGAAGAACAGGATGATGTTGCCGCCGCTGACGGCCATCACCCAGTGGCCCGCGCCACCTTCGGTTTCATACCAGAAGACCTTGGGGTCGCGGAAGTTGCGGATGTTCTTGGGCGGTTCCAGCACCGGGTTGCCGGCGTACTTCGCCCACGTCCGGCCGTTGTCAGTGCTGCTGGCCACGCTCTGCATCTGGCGGCCGTCGTCGTTGTGGGTGAAGACGGCGACCATCGCCTCCTTGCCAAAACCGGCCGTGTTATCCCAGTCGATGACGGCACTGCCGGAGAAGATTGTGCCTAACTCGTCAGGATAGAGAGCGATGGGCAGGTGCGTCCAGTTGACCAGGTCGGCGCTAACAGCGTGGCCCCAGTGCATCGGCCCCCAGACGACGTCGTCAGGGTTGTGCTGGTAATAGAGATGATACTCGCCATCGGTGAAGACCAGGCCGTTGGGGTCGTTGGCCCAGTTGCGCGGCACCGACACGTGATATTGGGGGCGAAACGGCTCGTCAAGGGTCATAAGGGCACCCGTCTCTGTCGCTGCCGTCGCCGAGCAACCGGCCAGCGCCGCCAACGAGGTGACCATCGCCACGAGAAGGACCAGCTTCAGCCACAGTTGCCCGCGCATATCTGACCTGCCTGAGCCTGACCGCCTGCGATCAGCCTCGATTGCCCACACCTGATAAACAGTTGAACCATCTGGGGGGCAGATCTTGCGACCTGCCCCCCGCGGGAGGAAAGAAGTGAACGAGAGGTTAGTTGCCGAAACCGAAGCCGTCGTTGTCGGCGATGTCTTGCTCGATGTTATCCACGGCGTCATCCAGCGCGTCTTGCACGTTGCCGCCGTCGCGAATCGACAGGCCGGCCTGCTCAAACTGGCTGGAGATGGTCAGGTAACCGGGCGTCTCCGGGCGCACCTTGGCGAACCGCTCGGCGAAGTCGAAGAAGATGCGGTACGGCCCGCCCTCGGCATAGCCCTCGGTCAGTTCGGCCGCAGCCAGCGAAGTCGGGATCAGGCTCGTCGCCTCTGACATCATGGCGATGTTCTCCGGCTGAACCGTGGAGAGGACGAACTCGAACGCGCCGGGGGTCGCCTCTTCCGAGCAACTGGTGGTCACACCCATCTGCCAGGAACCGGCGCCGATGACAGGGCCGTTGCCGAGGTCGGGCGGCGGCAGGAAGAGGGCATCGTCGCCGTACTGCTCGCGCACAGCCGTGGCCGACCAGCTACCGTTGTACCATAGGGGGATGCGGCCTTGCAGGAAGCCCTGATCATCGGCCGGAGTGGCCGGCGTATAGCCGCCGACAAACAGATTCTGGAACCACTGGCCCCAAGCCAGCGCTTCGGGGCCATTCAGAACGCCTTCCGCTTCCAGCATCGTTTCGCGGTTGATCAGGTCGCCGCCAAAGCTCTGGAGCAGGGGCGAGTAGGCATAAGACCACCACTCACCAGTGTTGCCCGCGTTCAGGTCGAGAGCATATTCGAACTCGCCAGAGTCCTTGAGGGTATCCAGGGCGGCCTGGAACTCATCCTCCGTCCACGGTGCGTCGAGCGTCGGGATGCGGATTTCGTACTGGTCCAGGATAGACTTGCGGGCAAAGACAAGCAGGGCCACGTCGAATTGGCCCACCGAGTAAACCTGGCCGTTGTAGCGGCCGACGGCGGAGTCGAGCAGCCCGATCTCGGCGATGTCGTCCTCGGTCAGCGGCAACGGCTGGATGTAGCCCGACCAAGCGAAGTTGGGCACGGTCGGCCCGTCAAGGTCGATGATGCACGGCAAGCTGCCGGCCACGGACGCGGCGGCGACCGAGTCGTTGTACGACTCCTGCGGGAACGACTCGATGACGACTTCGTACTTATCGCTCTGTGCGTTAAAGGTGGCCACCCACTGCTCAATGACGGCCAGTTCGTTGGGGTTGCCGGCCGAGTGCGTCCACAGACCCAGGGTCATCTTGTCGCCTGAGGCCGCTTCTTCGGCCGGGGCTTCCTCTTCGGGAGCTGTCTCTTCAACAGCCGTCTCGGCCGTCGCTTCCACCTCACCCGCGGCCTCCTCGGTCTCGGGCGTGGTCGTCCCGCCGCAGGCAACAAGTGCCAGGGCCAGGGCAACAAGCAGCATAAATACAACCCACCATCTCTGCTGGTTCTTCATGACGTTTCTCTCCTAAATTCTCAGCGATGCTTTCGAGTAGATGACAATCAGCCGGTTGGCTGGGTCAGACCGGCTACTGACCGGTTCCTAACGCTCCTTCCTTCTCTCCATCAGACCTCCTCTCTTCTCCTGCAAGCCTTTCATACCGAATTCCGTTCGATCAACGGGCAGGGCATCTTGTGCTGCACCGGCGGCTCGGCCGTCGGCCCGCCCTGGCCTATCAGCCGCAACAACTCGTCGATGGCCCAGCGGCCCATCTGGTAGTGCGGCAACTGCATCGTTGTCAGCGCTGGATAGAGTTGGGCGGCGACGATCTCCTGATTGTCGAAGCCGACCACGGCCACGTCATCCGGGATGGACAGACCCAACTTGCGCAGGGCGTCGTAGGCGCCCATAGCCATGCGGTCGTTGAAACAGAAGAGGGCCGTCGGCCGCTGCGGGCGCTGCATCAGTTCCAGGGCACAGTCGTGGCCCTGTCTCTTATACACATCTGACGCTGCCGACGAGCGATTTAGTGTAGATCTCGGTGGTCGCCGTATCATTAAAAAAAAAAAAAGATCAATCTTCAGAGTAGCCCGTCTCATACCAGTAACCGATTAACCACAAATGCGCTGTCATCGACTGAATCTTGAGAGAATAGCGCACGCAGGATACAAAGAACGACGATATATAGAACAAATGG
>CALLZA010000612.1 GCA_937858165.1 uncultured Ardenticatenia bacterium | reverse complement strand
TTGACTATATTATATTGATGCACGTATCGTGCGTATTTTCATCCGATGATTTGTACGATGTGTCGTGATGATGATGTGCTATGCACATGTAGTTGATTACATTTTATATTTCGTTTTTTTTTTTTTCAAGCAGAAGACGGCATACGAGATCTAGTACGGTCTCGTGGGCTCGGAGATGTGTATAAGAGACAGGTCTTCGATGGGCCAGGCGTCGGGCGGCTCTTCGGTAAGCTGTAACTCTTCGGTCACGAATCGCACCGTCTTACCTAACGGTACGTCAGTTCCATCGATGGGCTGTGTCTGCGCTCCCAGAGGCTCCTGGTCGGCGGCCAGTTCATCGAGAAAGGCCATCGCCTCGGCAAACGACGCCTCTGGGGGGCCTGCCGTTGCGGAAGCCTGATACTCTTCCGGCAAGGAACGCCCCTGGTCGGCGGCCATTGTCTCGACCAGCACGATGGTGTCGGCGAAGTCCTCGGCGGCCACAAAGGCGTTAACCGGCGTGTTGCCCTCCAGCAGCGACAGATCGCCCAGGGCCAACTCGTTGTCGGGCAGCCGCCGGTCCAGCCCGTCGGGCGACAGACCAGCTTCCATCAGCAGCTTGGAAGCCAGTGCCCGGTCGGCCACACTGGGCACGTCCTCGACAGGCGCGTCCTGGCTGGCGGCCAACTCCTCGATCCAGGCCATCGCCGCGTCCAGGTCATCGATAGGCGGCAGCTCTTCATCAGGCGGCAGCGTATCGATCAATGCTTCGGGGGTGATGGGCATTGCCGGCCCGTCGATGGTCGCCTCAATGTCAGGTTCGTCGGGCAGGGGTACGGCCGGCTCTTCAGTCGCCACTACTTCTACCTGCGCCTCGTCCGGCGGCGGCGCCTCGTCCGGCAGCGCCTCCGGCACGAGCAGCACCGCCTCGGCCGTCAACGGCTCCGGCGGCGGCGCCTCGTCCGGCAGCGCCTCCGGCACGAGCAGCACCGCCTCGGCCGTCAACGGCTCCGGCGGCGTCATGGCCACGGGCAGTAGCTCCGACGGGAAGTGGGGCGGCAGGGTGTCGTCAGTGGGTTGGGGCGCGTCGTCGGCCATGGGCGGCGAGGCTGCGTCGTTCAGGTTGCGCCACTCTAGGGTGGGCAGCTCTTCGATGGACTCGCGCTCGGCCATTTTGGCCAGCCAGTCGAGGCGGCTTTCGAACTCTCCGTCGTCAGCCAGACGCTGTTCGACCGGCTCCTTTGGCGCTTCGCGTAGCCAATCGGGCAGATCACCCGCACCGTCATCGACCAAGCCATGAAAAGGGGAGTCGATCGTCTCCTCGGTTGCCGGAACGTTGCCCGCCGTACCAGTCAGTTCCTCCAGCCACTGCAACGCCTCTTGGAGTTCGTCGGCGGAAACTTCGGGTGGCACTTCGGGATCGCGGTCGTCGGTATTGCTGTCCATACTCCTTCCTCTGCCGTGCCCTTAGAGCGCGGCCACGGCCGGCCGCTTCATTATGGTCAACTGCCGCTGCAATTATCGGCGCATCGCCTCATTTTGACAAGTAATGGGCCTTCAGGCGCGCCAGCAGGTCGCTAACGTCATGCTCCTCTTGGGGCATACGGCCAAACGGGTCATGGACGGTGTCGTGGCCTAACAGGGCGTGCAGCACGTTGCCCACGCCGGTGGTCAGCACGTCCAGATGGTAGCCGCCTTCCAGCACAAAGAGAACCCGCCCGCCGCACAGCGCCCCGGCATAGCCGATCAGCTTGCGGGTAATGTCGGCGTAGCCGCGCAGGCTCAGCCCGGCCGACGCCAGCGGGTCGTCCCAGTGGGCATCGAAGCCGGCCGAGACGATGAGCAGGTCGGGCTGGAACGATTCCAGCCGTGGCCCAATCAACTCGTCGAAGACGCGGCGATAACCGCGGTCGCCGACGTAGGGCGGCAGCGGCACGTTGAGTGTGTAACCTTGGCCGCGGCCGACGCCGATCTCGTGCATACCGCCGATGCCGGGGTAGAAGTACGGCGCATAGAGGTGAACCGAGACAAACAGCACCGAATCGTCTTCGTAGAAGATGTCCTGCGTGCCGTTGCCGTGGTGGACGTCGTAGTCAACGATGGCGACCCGTTTTGCGCCATGCACCACCTGGGCCTGGCGCGCGGCGGCGGCGGCGTTGTTGAAGAGGCAGAAGCCACTGACGCGGTCGGTCTCGGCGTGGTGGCCCGGCGGGCGGATGAGGGCGAAGCCGTTGTCGGCCGCGCCGGTCATGATCGCGTCTACGGCCGCGCAGCACCCACCGGCGGCCAATTGGGCCAGCTCGAAGCTCTGCGCGGTCACGTAGGTGTCGCCATGATCCAGCAGCCCGCCGCCGCGCAACGACACTTGGTGGACGTACTCGATTAGTTGTGGGGTGTGGACGCGCCGCAACTGATCGACCGTGGCCGCCACCGGCTCAAGTTGCCGCACTTGCGACAGCAGGCCGGAGCGCTCCAGCGAGCGCCACAGGGCGGCCGTGCGCTGGCTGCTTTCGGGATGTTGGAACTTGGTGTGCCCGTAGGCGGGCGCGAAGGTGAGCAGCGTCGTCATGAATCACTTCATCAGGTCGGATAAGGGCATTATACCATCAGCGCCGCCGTGCGTTGATTGACGACGCTATTTGGTTGCCCCTTTCGGCGATAATACATTAACATACGTGTAGAAACGTTGGTACTGTTAGCCGATGTCCATGGCGTTGGGGCTGGAGTCGAGCGTCGCGCAACGCCCGCCCGCCCGCCCGGCAACGCCTCCGACCCTCCGGCTCGCCGGCCAACTTCAGCGTTCCGTGGCGACATTGAGCGACAGACCGCTCTACCTTAATCAATCCGCAGTCATGAGGAGGTTCAACGACCCGTTATGGATCAGTTATTTCGGTTTATGAGAATGGACCTGAGTAGCTTTGAGACGATCGCCGTCTGGGCTGTTCTGGGCATCGCGGTCATCGGTCTTATCTACGCCGTTTACCTCCGCCGGCAGATTCTGGCCGAGGACAAAGGGACGGAGCGGATGATCGAAGTGTGGGAAGCCATTCGCCAGGGAGCCAATGCTTACCTGGGGCGGCAGTTGCGCACCATTCTGCCCTTTATCGCCGTTCTTACTGTCGCCCTCTTCCTGAGTGTCTACATCGTGCCGCCGACGGAGTTCTCGCGTGAGGTCTTTGCCGGGTCGAGCGAGAGCCAGATCCGCCTCATCGTCGGTCTGGGTCGGGCCATCGCTTTCATCATGGGCGCCGGCTTCTCGCTGGCCGTAGGCCAGATCGGTATGCGCATGGCTGTCGAGGGCAACGTGCGCGTGGCCAATGCGGCGCGGACGAGCTTCAAGGACGCGCTGCGCATCGCCTATCGCACCGGGACGATCACCGGCATGTTGACCGACGGCCTCGGTCTGCTGGGCGGTACGATAATCTTTATGGTCTTCGCCAACGCCGCGCCGGATGCGCTGCTCGGCTTCGGTTTTGGCGGCACGCTGGTGGCGTTGTTCATGCGCGTCGGCGGCGGCATTTACACCAAGGCGGCCGACGTTGGCGCTGACCTGGTGGGCAAGGTCGAGCAGGACATGCCCGAAGACGACCCGCGCAACGCGGCCGTCATCGCCGACCTGGTGGGCGACAACGTGGGCGACTGCGCCGGTATGGCCGCCGACATCTTCGAGTCCTACGAAGTGACCATCGTTTCCGGCCTGATTCTGGGCGTCACCCTGGCGCTCATTACCGGCCACAACGAGTGGATCCTCTACCCGCTGCTGGTGCGCGGTGTTGGCGTGCTGGCCTCCATCGTCGGCACCTATCTGGTGCGCGGCCAGTCGGACGACAGCGGCAACGCCATGCGGGCCATCTTCCAGGGCTTTCTGACCTCGGCCGCCATCTCAGTCGTGTTGTTTGGCGCCATCGCTGTGTTCTATATGAACGACGTCCCCGGCGGGTGGTGGCGGCCCTTCCTCTCCACGGCCGTCGGTGTTGCCCTGGCGATCGTCATCGACCGCCTGACCGACTACTTTACCGGCACACACTACCGCCCGGTGAAGGAGGTTCGCGACAGTACCTCCGGCGGTCCGGCGACGACCATCCTCTCCGGTCTGGCCAACGGTTATGAGTCAGCCGTCTGGTCGACCCTCGTCATCGCCGCGACCATCGTCGCCGCCATCCTGATCTTCCAGGGTGTGGACGTGACGCCGCTTGACCCCGACCGCTTCTCGCCCGGAGTCATACAGTTCACCTTGATTCTCTATGGCGTGGCTATGACCGGCATCGGCATGTTGACGCTGACCGGCAACAACGTCGCCATGGACTCCTTTGGCCCCATCTCTGACAATGCCAACGGCATCGGCGAGATGGCCGACCTGGAGCCGAAGGCGCGCAAGATCATGGCCGACCTCGACGCCGTGGGCAACACGACCAAGGCCATCACCAAGGGCATCGCCATCGGCTCCGCGGTCATCGCCGCCGTGTCACTCTTCGGCTCGTTCATCACCGATGTGACGCTGGTCAATCCAGAGGCCCTGGCCAACGGCATTCGCGTCTCCGAGCCAATGGTGTTCGTCGGCGTCTTGCTTGGCGCGGCCCTGCCGTGGATGTTCTCCTCGCTGGCTATTCGCGCCGTCACCCGCGCCGCGGGCCAGATGGTGGAAGAAGTGCGGCGGCAGTTCCGCATCCCCGGCATCATCGAAGGCACGGTGAAGCCCGACTACGCCCGCGCCGTCACCATCTCGACGGTGGCCGCACAGCGCGACCTCATCAACTTGGCCGCGCTGGCCGTCATCAGTCCCATTGTCGTTGGCCTGCTGTTGCAGGTGGAGGCGCTGGGCGGCTTCCAGGCGGGCATCATCGTCTCCGGCATGTTGCTGGCCGTGTTCATGTCTAACACCGGCGGCGCGTGGGACAACGGCAAGAAGCTCATCGAGGATGAGGAGCGCGACGTGGCTGCCAACACCGGCAAGGGGTCGGAACGCCACAAGGCGGCCGTGGTCGGCGACACCGTCGGCGACCCGCTGAAGGACACCGCCGGCCCGGCGCTCAACCCGATGATCAAGGTCGTCAACCTGGTCAGCCTCATCATCGCCCCCATCGTCGTGCGCTACGATGAACGTAATCTGTTCGTCGTCATCATCATTCTGGCTCTGGTGGCCCTGCTGGGCTGGGCCGTCATGCGCTCCAAGAGGCCCGCTGAGCCCATCGGCGCGCCGACGGCGACGACGACTCACTAACTTAAGCGAATAGAACACGGATTTCACAACTGGACGCGGATTGGCACGGATAAGAGAAGAAGTCTTCCTTATCCGTGCCAGTCCGCGTCATCCGTGTTCGACTCTTCAACGCGGGCGGTGTGCAATCGCCCGCGTTTTGTCGTACAATCCGCCCCATGACCGACGACCTGACCGGCCTGAGCTTTGAAGAGGCGCTGGTGGAACTAGAGCAGACGGTAGCCCAACTCGAATCGGGCAACCTGACGCTGGAGGCCTCGCTGTCGCTGTTCGAGCGCGGTCAGCGCCTGGCCGTCCATTGCGGCCGTCTGCTGGACGAGGCCCAGTTGCGCGTCGAGCAACTGACCGACGACGGTGAGATCGTCCTGCTCAACCCATCGGGCTAATCCGGCGGCCGGTTTCCCAATCTGCCCCATCGGCCCATTCTGTGGATCATCCCTTCTTGTAGAGGCTATCGTTGTTCAAGAGCATTCGTGAATCCCTGAGTCGCACACGACAGAGCGTGTTCGGCCAGATCGCCGGCGTTTTGGGCGCGGGCGACATCACCGACGAGACGTGGGAAGACCTGGAAGCGCTGCTCATCCAGGCCGACGTCGGCGTGCCGACGACCGTCTATCTGGTCGATACCCTGCGCGAACGCGTGCGCCGCGAGGGACTTTACCGGGCCGAACAACTCCTCGGCGCGCTGCGCAGCGAACTGAGGGCGCTGCTGACCGACCCGCCGGTGTTTGAGTTGGAGCAGCCACGGCTGCTGACGGTGGTCATGATCGTCGGCGTCAACGGCTCCGGCAAGACAACGACCATCGGCAAGCTGGCCCAGCGTTACAAAGACCAGGGGCGCAAGGTCATCCTGGCCGCTGGCGACACCTTCCGCGCCGCGGCCATCGACCAGTTGCGCATCTGGGGTGAGCGCGCCGACGTGCCGATCATTGCCGGGCAGCCCGGCGGCGACCCGGCGGCCGTGGCCTACGACGGCATCCGTGCCGCCCGCGCCCGCGGCTTCGACCTGCTGTTTGTGGACACCGCCGGCCGGTTGCACACCAAGTTCAACTTGATGAAGGAGTTGGAGAAGGTTTATAGCGTCTGCCGCAAGAGCGTTCACGCTGCCCCCCACGAAGTGCTGCTCGTCCTCGACGCGCCGACCGGCCAAAACGCCCTGACGCAGGCCGAGAAGTTCAAGGAGTCGGTCCACGTCAGCGGCGTCATCCTGACCAAGCTCGACAGCACGGCCAAGGGTGGCATGGTCTTCGCCATCTACCGCGAACTGGGCCTGCCCGTGCGCTTCATCGGCACCGGCGAGCGCCTGCAAGACCTGGCCCCGTTCGACGCTGACCAGTTCATCGCCGGCCTCTTTGAGTAACTTAAGAACCGGGTTTCTTTATAGAAATTGGGGTTCTACACGCCTGAAGACCGCGCTAAGCGCTCAACTACGAACTGACAACTAATCACTGGATACTGACTATGCAAGACCTACTCGACCGCCTGACCGAGATGACCGACATCGTAACCCATCTCCGGGGGCGGCTTTGACGTCGCTAACAAGGAAGCACGGATAACGGAACTGGAAGAGCGCAGCGCGGCGGCTGAATTCTGGAACAGTCCGGCCGAGGCTCAGAGCGTCATGCGCGAGTTAAACCGCTTGCGCGAGCAGGTGGGCGTGTGGCAGACGATCGGCCGCGCCCTGAGCGACGCGCGCGAGCTGGCCGAGCTGGGCGATGAAGAGATGCGCGAAGAGCTGTCGACCGAGGTCGAGCGCCTGTCAGCCGAAGTCGCCGCGCTGGAGTTCCAGACACTCATGTCGGGCGACTACGACGACGAGAGCGCTATCCTCGCCATCCACGCCGGGGCGGGGGGCACCGAAGCGCAGGATTGGGCGCAGATGCTGCAACGCATGTTCCTGCGTTGGGCTGAGCAGCACCGGCTGTCGGCCGACATTCTGGACGAAAGCGCCGGCGACGAGGCGGGCATCAAGAGTTGCACCATCGCCATCGGCGGGCGCTACGCCTTCGGCTGGCTCAAGTCGGAGCGCGGCGTCCACCGTTTGGTGCGCATCTCCCCCTACGACGCCAGCAGCCGCCGCCATACATCGTTCGCCAAGGTCGAGGTGTGGCCCGACGTGGCTGAAGACATCGAGATCGAGATCGACGAGAAGGACCTGCGTATTGACCGCTTCCGGGCCAGCGGCGCGGGTGGGCAGCACGTGCAGAAGAACGAGACGGCCGTGCGCATTACCCACTTGCCGACCGGCGTGGTCGTCTCTTGCCAGAACCAGCGTTCGCTGACCCAAAACACGCAGGTAGCGATGAACGTTCTGAAGGCGCAGTTGTTCGACCTGGCGCGGCGCAAGCAGAACGCCGAGATCGCCGCCCTGAAGGGCGAAGACGTCGACGCCGGGTGGGGCAGCCAGATCCGCTCCTACGTCTTGCAGCCTTACAAGATGATCAAGGATCACCGCACCGGCCACGAGGTCGGCAACACGCAGGCGGTGCTCGACGGGCGGCTCGATGAGTTCATGGAAGCCTATCTGCGCGGGCAGGTGGGAGAAGGGGTGACGGTTGCGGAGGAGTAAGCGGGGTTGCTCAAGAGTGGCACGCGACGCTGATGGCGCAGATTACCACCCTCAGAATCACTCCTCTGTGCGTTCATCCGCGGAATCTGCGTCATCTGCATGCTGTTCCTGTTTGACTTTTTGCCGGCGCTTGTTACAATACCCTCTGATTTGGCCGAAGTGGCGAAACTGGCAGACGCGCTACGTTCAGGGCGTAGTGAGGGTTCCCTCATGTGGGTTCGAATCCCACCTTCGGCACCAGTAAAGCGAAACGCTTGTGGACGGCCCGGATGATCTCCGGGCCGTTTCTTTTTGAGAAATCCGGCACAATCGCTATAATGAACTGCAATTTGACGCCGCACACAGTTGAGGGATTCCCATTATGGCCGTTCTGCTGATCGTCGTTGTCATATTCCTGGTACTGCTGGTCGGGATGCTGCTTGCCTTGCTCTTCTCCCGCGCCGATCATGTTGTCACCCACACGCGCACGGCGATGGCCGCCGAAGAGAGAGCGTATAGCCCCGGCGTGACTTTGGGCCACAAGATCAAAGTTCAGGCAGATTATGAAGAGCAATTGAAGCAGGCGCGCAAAGTGGCCGCCACTCGCGCCGCCGCCCTGCCGCGTGGCGCGAACAGTCGCATCGGCCGCGCCGGCGCCGAGACGTTGGCCCCCGCCAGCCAGGGGCTACAGGATGACCCCCAGACGGCCGTCCGCATCGCCCGTTTTCACGGTTGGGACGGCGCGCGCACAGGCCCGACCAGCGCCGTGGTCGCCGCGCCCGCGCCGGTAGCTGCTGCGGGCCGTCCGGCCGCCGCCGCGCCAACGGCTGCCGCCGGTATTGCCCCGCCGCAGCTCATCGCCATCACCGACAGTATGTCGCCCGAAGATGTGCGCAAGGCGCGCGTGGCCAACGCCAAAGCGGAGTCGGCCTATAACAAGGCCCTGAAGGCTGCCGCTTCCGGCGCGCCGGTGGCCGCGCCCGCCGCCGCCGCCATCGCCGCCCCCGCCGCGACGGCCCCCGGTAGCCCTCCCGCCGCCGGCAC
>CALLZA010000611.1 GCA_937858165.1 uncultured Ardenticatenia bacterium | reverse complement strand
GAGCTACGATGTATCGCAGAGCTTAGAACATGGTGAGCTGGTCGTGTAGCTGTGTTACTAAATGCGAATGCGAGTTGTGGCATTGTTGGCTCGAGCTGGGATGTATATGCTGTTGTCGTTGTGTTTTTTTTTCAAGCAGAAGACGGCATACGAGATCTAGTACGGTCTCGTGGGCTCGGAGATGTGTATAAGAGACAGAATGGAAACCATGGGCGCGACGCTGGAGAACGACGTCTGGACGTTCAACGGCGAGCCGATCGTCCTGCAGTTCCTCATCCGCTCCGAGGACACCCGTCTGGCCATCGGCGGCTACATCGCCACGCAACTGGAAGAGTTGGGCTTCACCGTCGAGCGCGTTGAGCGCACCTCGGGCGAACTCAGCCCCATCTGGAATGCCGGCGACCCGACCCTGTGCGAGTGGCACCTCTACACCGGCGCCTGGAGCCAGACGCAGATCGACCGCGGCTCGGAATCCGCTTTCGAGCAGTACTACACCAACCGCGTTCTGCCCTGGCCGCTGTGGGCGCTCTACAGCCCCGTGCCCGAGCTGGACGAGGCTTCGCGGAAGATCTATAACAACGACTTCGTCTCCCTCGAGGAGCGGACCGAGCTGATCCGCGCCGCGCTGCCGCTTTCGGAGCAGTACGCTACCCGCAACTGGATCACCAGCCGCACGACCGTTGTGCCTTTCCGCAATGAAGTGTCGGTGACCACCGACCTGGCCGCTGGTGTCAGCGGTACGGCGTTGTGGTCCAAGACGATCCGCTTTGCCGACGAAGTGGGTGGTTCGATGAACATCGGCCTGCCCAGCGTCTTCACCGAGCCGTGGAACCCGATCGCCGGCTCCAACTGGGTCTTCGACCAGATGGTCCTGCGCGGCATCAGCGACCTGGGCATCTACACCGACCCCAACACCGGTGTCGGCATTCAGGGCCGCATCGAGCGCGCCGAACTGACCGTTCGCGAAGGCTATCCGATGAGCGTGCAGTCTGACTGGGTGACCCTGGCCTTCGAGCCGGAAATCACTGTGCCGGACGACGCGTGGGCCGGCTGGGACGCCACCAACCAGGTCTTCCTGACGGCGGCCGAGGTCTACACCGAGACCCAGACCGCTCTGCTCAAGTCGACCGTCTACTACCCGGCGGACCTGTACACGACCGTGTCCTGGCACGACGGCAGCCCCATCAGCGTGGCTGACTTCATCATGCCCCTGATCGCCGCGTTCGACCTGGGCGATCCGGCCAGCCCGTACTACGACGAAGCGCTGGTCCCGGGCCGCGATCAGTTCGTGGCTTCCTTCAAGGGTATCCGCATCGCCTCCACCGATCCGCTGGTGATCGAGACCTGGACCGATGTCGGCTCGCTGGATGCCGAGAACGCCGTGGCCACCTGGTGGCCGGCGGGCGTCTATGACTTCTCCGACGCGGCCTGGCACAACATGGCCCTGATGCTGCGCGGCGAGGGTAACGGTGGCTTCGCCTTCACGACCGACAAGGCCGCGGCCAACGAGATCGAGCAGACCAACCTGATCGCCGGCCCGTCGCTGGACGTTCTGGCTGGTGAGCTGATCTCGGCCACGGAAGAGTCGTACATCCCCTATGCGCCGACCCTGGGTGAGTATGTGACGGCCGAAGACGCCGCCACCCGCTACACCAACCTGGCCGAGTTCGCTCGTCGTTACGGCCACTACATGATCAGCACCGGCCCGTACTTCCTCTCCGGTGTCTTCCCGGTCGAGGGGCAGGCGGTTCTGAGCCACAACCCGAACCATCCCGACCTGGCCAGCCGCTTCGCCGGCTTCGCCGCCCCGGCTTCGCCGGTGGTCGAGATCGACGGCCCGGCGCGCGTCACCATCGGTGACGAAGCCGCCTTCGACGTCTTCGTCGATGTCTTCGATGGGCCTTACCCGATGGATGACATCGATGCCATCAACTACCTGGTGTTCGACGCCACGGGTGCGATGGTTGCCCAAGGCTCGGCCGAGGGTGTGGAAGACGGCGTCTGGCAAGTCGTGCTTGGCTCCGACGTGACCAGTGCTCTGGCCGAAGGTTCCAACCGGCTGGACATCGTGGCCGTTTCCAAACTGGTCGCCATCCCGACCCTGGCCAGCTACGAGTTCGTTACGGCCCCGTAGCTCACCGCTCCTAACCGGTAGCACAGTAACGCGCCTGTGCTAGAATCCACGATGCAAGCGTAAAGTAGGGGAGGTGACTTTCGAGTCACCTCCCCCTGCTTGCCATCATGGGGTGTCACTTGTAATAACGAAATGAGGTGAGACTGTGGCCACAAACGTTGTCACTGGCGACTTCAATGTCAACGCCGAGGTAGACGTCGAATCGATTGAGGCGACGGCACGCAAGGCTCGGGCGCAAAGTCTCACGCGACTATTGCGCTATACGCTCCTGAAACTGGTCGCCCTGTTTATCACTGTCGCCGTCGGTGTCTACATCACGATCATCGTCGCCAACATGGGCGGCGCGGTCGATGAGATCCGCATGGCGACCATTCGCGAGAACGTGGCTTTGGCCGCTACAGCTGATCCGGTCTTCAGGGCCATGAGCACCGACGAGCGCATTGCCTACATCAATGATCGCGTCGAACTGGAAGCCAAGCGCTATGGTCTGGATCGCCCCTTTATCCTGCGCAGCTTTGAATATCTGCGCGATGCGATGACGCTGAATCTGGGCTATGCCCAGCAACTGACCAGTGATAGCGGCTCGCGCATGGTCAGGAACATCATTTTGGAGCGGCTGCCGTCTACGCTGGTGCTCTTCGGCACAGCCAACCTGCTCCTGTTTTTCATCGCTCTCTTCGCCGGGCTGAGCCTCTCCCGGCGCTACGGCAGCTTTGCCGATAAGGCGGTGTTGGCCATGGCGCCCACGTCGTCTGCTCCCCCCTGGTTCTACGGTATTTTCCTGATCCTGATCTTCGCCGCCTTGCTCGGTGTACTGCCGTTTGGCGGCATGGTCAGCGCGCCGCCGCCGGAGACCCCGATCGACTATGCTCTGAGCCTTCTGGAGCACATGATCCTGCCTGTGTCGGCCTGGCTTCTCTCGGCCATTTTCCTGACCACCTACAACTGGCGCACGTTCTTCCTGATCTACTCCAGCGAAGACTACGTCGAGATGGCCAAGGCCAAGGGCTTGCCGGATGGCATGATCGAGCGGCGCTACATCCTGCGGCCGACGCTGCCCAACATCATCACCAGCTTCGCCCTGACGCTCATCACTCTCTGGACCGGGGCCATTATCACTGAAACCGTCTTCAACTGGCCGGGCATCGGCCAGCTTTACGCGCGGGCCATCGGCGCGTTCGACACGCCGGTCATTGTGGCCAATGTGGTGATCTACGCCTACCTGTTGGCCCTGACTGTGTTCTTGCTCGACTTCATCTACGCGCTGGTCGATCCGCGCGTGCGTGTCGGTGGCGGGGGACCCAAACAATGAAAGCCAATATCGAACGCCTGCGCCAATTGGGGCGCTATCCGACGGCCGTCATTGGCCTGGTGATGATTACCCTGTTGGTCATCATCTCAATCGTAACGCCCTTCATCATCCCCTACAATGAGGCGATTCGCCTCTGGCGCGGTGGCGAAGATATCTGGGGGCGCTACCCTCGCAACGCCGCGCCCGCCTGGCGCAACTGGTTCACCAGCAACGACGTGTCCAACACGATCATTCTGGACAGCGCCGATGGGGATGGCAACGTAACGATCGAGCAGCTTTCGGCCGACACCCGCGAAGCCCGCTACTCCTTTGAGTTCGACTTTCCCTACGATACGTTTCCGCCAGAGGTATCTGTCTTTGCCAATGCGACGTACGACGCCAAGCAGCCCTTTGTCGAGATGACCTGGATCACACCCGACGGGCGCGAGATTCGGGCCGGGGAGTTGACGGCCAGCGCCAACACCTCCTTCCGTTTCAACCAGGACGATCGCTTGCAGCGCCGTCTGGAACGCGAAACGGGGATTGACGGCGTCTCGGTGGTCGAAGGCCTGTTCGACGACCCGGCGCAGGAAGGGCTGCAAGTTCTCCAGGGAACCTATCGGCTAGACGCTACCGCCTTGCTGTTTGAGGCTGACTCGGCGCTTGACATCGCCTTCGTCAGCTATGGCGAGGTGCACGGTGTCGCCGGGACCGACCATCAGCGACGTGACCTGTCGGTGGCTCTGCTCTGGGGCACGCCGATCGCCATGGCCTTCGGCTTGCTGGCCGCCCTGGCCACGACGGTCATCACCATGATCATCGCTGCCGTCGGCGTCTGGTACGGCGGCTGGCTCGACGCGGGCATCCAGCGCGTCACCGAGGTGAACTCGATCATCCCGTTGCTGCCTATTCTGATCATGGTCGGCACGCTCTATTCGCGCAGTATCTGGATCATGCTGGGGCTGGTCATCCTGCTCAGCATCTTCGGCATCCAGATCAAGCAGTATCGAGCCATCTTCCTGCAAGTCAAGGAGTCGCCCTACATCGACGCCGCGCGCGCCTATGGCGCGGGCAACATGCGTATCGTCTTCCGCTACCTGGTGCCGCGCATCCTGCCGCTGGTCATCCCCGCCATCGTGACGCTGGTGCCCGGCTTCGTGTTCCTGGAGGCGTCACTGGCCGTACTCGGCCTGGGCGATCCCGTCCTGCCGACTTGGGGCAAGCTGATCAACGATGCGGCCACCCAGGGCGCGCTGTTTAACGGTTACTACTACTGGATCCTCCAACCATCGGTCTTGCTGATGATCGCCGGCTTGGCGTTTGCCATGGTCGGCTTTGCCCTGGACCGGGTTTTCAATCCCAGACTGCGCGAAGTGTAAGCAATGGACCAACCAAACGAAACCGTACTACGCGTCAGAAACCTGCGTCTGTACTTCCAGACGCGCCGAGGCCCCGTTCAGGCGGTCGATGGCGTCGATTTCGATCTGCGCAAGAACGAGGCCACCGTCATCATCGGCGAGTCAGGCTGCGGCAAAAGCTCGCTGGCCAAAGCCATCTTGCGGCTGTTGCCGCGCAACGCCGGAACCTATGACGGCGAGATTTGGCTGCATGACCAGAACATCATGGCCCTCACCACAGAGAGTTTCCGCCGCGAGATTCGCTGGCGGCGCATCTCGATGGTGCCCCAGGCGGCCATGAACGCGCTGAACCCGGTCATGCGCATCGGCGACCAGGTGGCTGAGCCGGCGATTATTCACATGAATCTGACCCAGGATGACGCCATGAAGAGCGCGGTGCGCATGCTGGAGCATGTCGGCGTGCCCGTCGACTTCCTGCACCGCTACGCCTTTGAGTTGAGCGGCGGCATGCGCCAGCGTTCGGCGCTGGCCATGGCCCTGGTGACGCTGCCCGACGTGGTCATCCTCGACGAGCCAACCTCGGCCCTCGATGTGCTGACCCAGGGCAGCATCATGAACCTGTTGAAGCGGATGAAGAAGGAGCTGGAGACCAGCTTCATCCTCATCACCCACGACATCGCCACCTCCAGCGAGTTGGCCGACAACGTGGCCGTGATGTACGCCGGGCAAATCGTCGAGGTGGGCGACGCGCGGCGTTTCTTCACCAAACCACTGCACCCCTACTCCCACGCCCTCATGGCCAGCGTGCCCCGGCTGCGCGAGACGATCGAACCGGAGTTCATCACCGGCCAGCCGCCCAGCCTGCTCAACCCGCCCACCGGCTGCCGCTTTAAGGACCGCTGCCCGAAGCGCTTCGACAAGTGCGACGAAGCGCCGCCCATGTTCATCGAGGAAGGCGACCGCCAGGTGCGTTGCTGGCTCTACGACGATGCGATTAAAATGACCCGACCGCAGCCCCAGCAAGAGGTGGTGGCATGACGAATAACAACGGTGACATGACAATAACGCCCACCAACGGCGACGGCGACGCGCTGTTACAGATCAAGGACCTGCACGTCTGGTATGAGTTGAAGCGCTTCGGCTTTGGCCATGCCGGCTACGTGCGCGCCGTTGACGGCGTGACGTTCGACCTGCGACAGGGTGAGGCCATCGCCTGTGTCGGCGAAAGCGGCTGCGGTAAGTCGAGCCTCATGAAGACCATTCTGGGGTTAAACATCCCCACCAAGGGCGACGTTGTTTTTGACGAGACCTCGCTGATCGCTACCAAGGGCGAAGCCCTGCGCCAATACCGCTCCAAGATCGGCTACATCCAGCAAGACCCGTTCGGCGCGCTGCCGCCGTTCATGACGATCGAGCGCATCCTGGAGGAGCCGCTGCTCATCAACGGCATCACCGACAAGGAAGAGCGCCGGCGCCGCATTGCCAAAATCCTGGAAGAGGTCAAGCTGACGCCGATCAACGAGGTGCTGCCCAAGTACCCCCACATGCTCAGCGGCGGCCAGCAGCAGCGCGTCGTCATCGCCCGGGCGATGGTGATGGAGCCGAAGCTGCTGGTGGCTGACGAGCCGGTGTCGATGCTCGACGCCTCCGTGCGCGTTGAAATCCTGCGCCTGCTGCGCAAGTTGCAGGAGAGCCACAACCTGGCCGTCATCTACATCACCCACGACCTCTCCACCGTGCGCTACTTCTCCGAGTTCATCTTCGTGATGTATGCCGGCGAGGTCGTCGAGTTCGCGCGGATGGAAGACCTGCTGGACGATCCCAAGCATCCGTATACGCACGCTCTGCTCGACGCTTCGTCGGACCCGAACGCCGACAACGCCCTGGTCATGCGCGAGATTCCCAAGGGCGAGCCGCCGAGCCTGGTCAACCCGCCGCCGGCCTGTCGCTTCCACCCGCGCTGCCCGCACTTCATGCCCGGTTTGTGCGACGTGAAGGACCCGCCCAACTTCGAGGTCGCCCCGCGCCACCTGGTGAACTGCTGGCTATATGACAAGGACGTGCAGGCGAGCAATCTGATGAGTACTGCCGTAAATAATGCCGTTTAATCGTTTTGTCGCCATCGGATTTGTCCTGGTTCTCATCGGGGCGGTACTGCCGTTCCTGATCGTTTTGCGCTATGTGCCGTCGACGTTTACTTTAAACTTCCTGGCCTATGGAACCTCCACCGTCGGTATCTTTCTGGCGGTGATAGGCGTGGCCATGCACGTCGGTAATACGCGCAAGAGTAAGCGCGACGAGTGGGACGACGATCAATGAACTCAGCACCGATTCGGAGTGACCCCAGCGTGGACAACGGCGACAACGTTTTACTCGACATCAAAAACCTGCGCACCCAGTTCTTCACCGAAGGCGGAGTGGTGCATGCTGTCGACGGCATCGACTTCAGCGTGCGCCGCGGCGAGGTGGTCGGCCTGGTGGGCGAATCGGGCTGCGGCAAGAGCGTTACGTCGCTGTCGATCATGCGCCTCATCAGCCAGCCGGGGCGGATCGTGGACGGCCGCATCCTCTTCGACAACGAAGACCTGGTGGCCTTGCCCGAGTCGCGCATGGTCAACATTCGCGGCAATCGCGTCTCGATGATCTTCCAGCAGCCACAGAGCAGCCTCAACCCCGTCTTTCGCGTCGGCGATCAACTGGCGGAGGTGCTGCAAATTCATCAGGACGTGGGCAAAGAGGTGGGCGAGAAGCGGGCCATCGAGCTGCTGGCGATGGTCGGCGTGCCCGATCCGGAGTCGCGCGCCAAGGCGTTCCCCCACGAGCTGTCGGGCGGCATGGCCCAGCGGGTCATGATCGCCATGGCCCTGGCCTGCGTGCCGGAGTTGCTCATCGCCGACGAGCCGACGACCGCCCTCGACGTGACCATCCAGGCCCAGATTCTCGACCTGATGCGCAATCTGCGCACCAAGATGGACACGGCCATCATCCTCATCACCCACGATCTGGGTGTGGTGGCCGAGATGTGCGACCGGGTTAATGTGATGTACGCCGGGCGCATCGTGGAGCAGGCCCCGGTGGTCGAACTGTTCAAGACGCCCAAGCACCCCTATACCGCGGCCCTCATCGGCTCCACGCCCAGGCTGGGCCACGCCGACAAGCCGCTGACGACCATCCCTGGCTCTGTGCCCAATCTGGTCGATCTGCCGACGGGCTGCAAGTTCTGGCCGCGCTGCACGGCGCGCATCCAGCACAATCTGGAGATCTGCAACCAGGAGGAGCCGCCGCTGCGAGCCATTGCCGCCAACCATATGGTGCGCTGCTGGCTGTACGAATAGCAACAAGGGCGCGCCGCGGCGAACAGCCGGCCGGCCGCGCCAAATCACATGGAGCAGGGGATGGTCGAACCAACCAACACCAACGGGAGCGCATCCCCACGGGCGGAACGCAAGAAGCTCATCGAGGTCAACAACCTCGTCAAGTACTTTCCGGTGCGCGCCGGGCTGATGCAGCGCGTTAAGGCGTGGGTGAAGGCCGTTGACGACGTCAGCTTCTTCATCAACGAGGGCGAGACGTTCGGGTTGGTGGGCGAGTCGGGTTGCGGCAAGACGACTGTCGGCCGCACCATCCTGCGCCTCATCCCCCATACCTCAGGTGAGGTACTCTTCAACGGCCAAAACGTCTTTGACCTGGATAGCGGCGACCTGAAGAAGATGCGCCGCGACATGCAAATCATCTTTCAGGACCCCTACTCCTCGCTTGACCCGCGCCTGCCCATTGGCGAGAGCATCAGCGAGGGGCTGCGCGTCCACACCGATAAGAGTGGTCAAGAGCGCTACGACCTGTCTCTTATACACATCTGACGCTGCCGACGAGCGATCTAGTGTAGATCTCGGTGGTCGCCGTATCATTAAAAAAAAAAATAAATCACGAAAAGGCAGACAGCTAGCAGTGCGAACACTACACACAACACAATAACACGACTAAACAACACAACACAATAG
>CALLZA010000610.1 GCA_937858165.1 uncultured Ardenticatenia bacterium | reverse complement strand
GGGGCGTCGGCGCCCGGGGCGTCGGGAGGAGGGCAGAGGGGGGTCGTGGTCGGGCGGTTGGGGGGGGCAGAGTATGTGGGCTTGGGCCAGGGCAGGGGTGGTAGACCCGGGCGGACCGAGCCCCGGCCCCGCCTCGGCAAAGGCGGCCAGCATCAGCCCGTTCCAGGCGGTCAGCACCTTGTCGTCCAGCCCCGGCGGCACACGGCGGGCGCGAATGTGGAAGAGCTTCAGCCGTGCCTCTTTCAGACCTGACAGGTCTCCGAGACCCGTCAGGTCTTCGGCCACGTGGAGGATGTTATGCCCCTCCCAGTTGCCGCCCTCGCTAACGCCATAGGCGGCCATGAACCGCGCGGCCTCGTCGCCCAGCGCGGCGCGAATCTCATCGGCCGTCCAGACGTAGAACTTGCCCTCTTCTCCCTCGCTGTCGGCGTCGTAGCTGCTATAGAAGCCGCCCCTCTCGTGGCGCATCTCGCGCCGCACGAAGTCGAGCGTCTCCTCGACCACGCGCCGGTAGAGCGGCTTGCCCGCCACTTGCCAGGCGTGGAGATAGACGCGGGCCAGCAGGGCGTTGTCATAGAGCATCTTCTCAAAGTGGGGCACGAGCCAGCGCTCGTCGGTCGAATAGCGGGCGAAGCCGCCGCCAAGCTGGTCATAGAGGCCGCCGTGGGCCATCGCCTCCAGCGTGCGCTCGGCCATGTGGAGCGACATGCTGTCGCCGCGCCCGGCGTAGACGCGCAACAGGAACTCCAGCGTCATCGACGGCGGGAACTTGGGGGCGCGGCCGAAGCCGCCCAGGCGCGAATCGAAACTGCGCAGCAGGCCGTTGAGCGCCTGGTCGATCAGGTCGTCGTTCAGCGCCCCGCTGCTGCCGAGCGTCTCGGCCAAGGCCGTCTGCCGCAGGTGATCGGCGATCTCACCCGCGCTGCCCTCCACGTCGCCGCGCCGCTCCTGCCACGCCTCGGCCAGGGCCAGCAACACCTGGCGGAAGGCGGGCAGGCCGTGGCGCGGCGTGGGCGGGTAGTAGGTGCCGCCGAAGAAGGGGCGGCCGTCGGGTGTCAGGGCCACGGTCATCGGCCAGCCGCCCTGCCCGGTCAGGGCGACGACGGCGCTCATGTAGATGCTGTCCAGGTCGGGCCGCTCTTCACGATCGACCTTGATGTTGATGAAGTGGCGGTTCATCAGGTCGGCCGTCTCCGGGTCCTCGAACGACTCATGAGCCATGACGTGGCACCAGTGGCAGGCGGCATAACCGATGGACAGCAGGATGGGCTTGTCCGCCTCGCGGGCGGCGCGCAGGGCCTCTTCGCCCCACGGATACCAGTCCACAGGATTTTCGGCATGCTGCCGCAGGTAGGGGCTGGCTTCTTGAGCAAGTCGATTGGTCATGGCGTGAGCTTACCACAAAGGGAATAAGAACCTCACGCAAGGCGCAAAGGGCGCAAAGAACGCTAAAAGAACTCTTCTTTGCGTCCTTCGCGCCCTTTGCGTGAGGTTCTTCTCTATCCACGCAGAGCATGGACGAAGCGGGCGGCGGCGGCGGGCTTGTCATCGGCCGCATCGACGGCATTGATCAGCGCGCTGCCGACGATAACCCCGTCGGCCAGGTGGCCGATCGTCGCCGCCTGCTCCGGCGTGCTGATGCCGAAGCCGACGGCCAGCGGCGTCTGCGTCCGGGCGCGGACGCGGCCGATGAAGCCGGCCAGGTCGGCGTGGAGCCTGTCTCTTATACACATCTGACGCTGCCGACGAGCGATCTAGTGTAGATCTCGGTGGTCGCCGTATCATTAAAAAAAAACAAGAGAAAAAAAAAAACAAGACATAGCAGTCAAGAGGACTACGGTACGGCGAAACGAGAGTACAAAAGTGACGGCGAAGGGGGCAAGGAGAGAGGGTAGAGAGGGGAG
>CALLZA010000609.1 GCA_937858165.1 uncultured Ardenticatenia bacterium | reverse complement strand
TTATGTCTCATGTTATTTTTCTCTTTCTCTGTGTTCCGTGTGTTTTGCTCTTTGTTACAGTCTTGTTTTTTTTTTTTTTTGTATTTTTGTTTTTTTAATGATACGGCGACCACCGAGATCTACACTAGATCGCTCGCCGGCAGCGTCAGATGTGTATAAGAGACAGATGTATGACGGCGAGCGCGAGATGAGCCTGCGCCCGGCGCTCATCTCGGCCGTGGTCATCGCCGCCGTGGTCACTCTGCTGCTGGGCCTGCTGCCCGGCGCGTGGTTCGACCTGGCCCAACAGGCGATCATCCAGTCCACGCAAGCCCTGGCCGGCGGCTAAAAATTAATTAGGAATTACGAATTAGGAATTAAGAGCGAACCGGCGCGGCTCTCTGTCAATCCCTAATTCCTAATTCCTAATTCTCCCATGTCTCAACTCATCGTCTTCGTCCTGCCGACGCCCGACGGCGCTTACGCCATGCGCGAAGCGCTGGACGAGTTGCGCCGGCAGGACGTGATCGAACTGGGTGACGCGGCCGTCGTCGAGCGCTCGGCCGACGGCAAGGTGCGCCTGCAACAGGCGACCAACCTCGTCGGCGCGGGCGCGCTGGGCGGGGCGGTGTGGGGGGCGCTGGTGGGGTTGGTGTTCCTCTCCCCCTGGCTAGGGCTGGCCGCCGGCGCAGTGGCCGGGGCGCTGGCCGGCCGCTTCACCGACATCGGCATCGACGACGACTTCATCCACCAACTGGCCGAAACGATCGCCCCCGGCCAATCGGCCCTCTTCCTGCTCATCGACCGCTGGGACGAGCCGGCGGTGCTGGGGCAACTGGCCGCCTTCGACGCCACCCTCCTGCGTACCTCGCTGCCCGCCGACGAAGAGGCGCGCCTGCGGGCCGCCCTGGACAACGACCCCGCCCAGAGCTGATAGGTTTTCCGAAACCTGTCTGTCTTTGGTTACAAATCTGCTACAATTCAGCCACACGTTCGCGCCGGGCGGGAGCCGCCGCGCGGAGTTCCGCCACAGCGATTCCCCCAGCCGCGAACCCAATACCCTAAACCATCGCGCCCGGACCTACGCCGGGCCATTCGGAGAGACTGGAATGGAGATCTCGCAACCGACGGCCGAGCGCACCGGGCGAACCCCGGAAGCCTTTCGGCAGAATATCGTCAACAACCTCTACTACTCCCGGGGGGCCAACGTCCAGTCGGCCAGCCCCTACGACATCTACATGGCCCTGTCGCGCACCGTGCGCAACCATCTGGTCGAGCGCTTCCGCCGCACGGTGGACATGCGCTACGCCGTGAACCCGCGCATGGTCTACTACCTGTCGGCCGAATACCTGCTGGGCCGGCAGTTGCCGCAAAACCTGCTCTACACCGAGACCGACGACATCGCCGCCGCGGCCATGGCCGGCAGCAACTTCCCCCTCGAAGACCTCCTGGCCGTCGATGAAGAGCCTGGGCTGGGCAACGGCGGTCTGGGGCGGCTGGCGGCATGTTTTCTCGACTCGCTGGCCACGCTGGACATTCCGGCCGTCGGCTACGGCATTCGCTACGAGTACGGCATCTTCCGCCAGGAGTTCCACGACGGCGCGCAGGTGGAGCAGCCCGACGAGTGGCTGCTACTCGACTACCCCTGGGAGTTCGCCCAGCCCGACGACATGATCCCCGTCGGCTTCGGCGGCCACACGGAGCAGCGCCGGGACGACAAGGGGCGGCTGGAAGTTACCTGGCGGCCGGCCGAGCAGGTCATGGGCGAGCCGCATCACCTGCTCGTCCCTGGCTATGGCACGACGACGGTCAACTTCCTGCGCCTCTGGCGGGCGCGGGCGACGCGCGAGTTTGACTTTCGCCTGTTCGACATCGGCGACTACGCCAGCGCCGTTGAGCACAAAGTCCACAGCGAGAATATCTCCAAGGTGCTCTACCCCAACGACAATACGCCCCAGGGGCGCGAGCTGCGGCTGCGGCAGCAGTACTTCTTCGTCGCCTGCTCCCTGCGCGACATCCTGCAACGCTTCCTGCGCTGTGGCAACCCCATCGAGGCGTTCGCCGAGAAGGTCGTCATCCAGCTCAACGACACCCACCCCGTCGTCGCCATCCCTGAACTGATGCGCCTGCTGATGGACGAGTTCGGCCTGGAGTGGTATCAGGCCTGTCTCTTATACACATCTGACGCTGCCGACGAGCGATCTAGTGTAGATCTCGGTGGTCGCCGTATCATTAAAAAAAAAACAAATAGGACTCATAGCAGACACGTGCGTATCAGACGCAACACCAACTCCTCAACTGAGACCACGCCATGTAACAATCTAAGATACGAAAAAAAGGGTCACTAGACAGGAAGAGTAGG
>CALLZA010000608.1 GCA_937858165.1 uncultured Ardenticatenia bacterium | reverse complement strand
CTACTTTATCGCCCTGTTTGTATCTCTTCTTTTGTTCGTTTGTTCCCTACTTCCTCTCCTCGTGATCGCTCTTATCACATTCTATGTTGCGTGTACTGTCTCTGTCTTCCTATGTTTATGTGTGCTCTTTCTTGCTGAGATCTACTGTTTTTTTTTTTTTAATGATACGGCGACCACCGAGATCTACACTAGATCGCTCGTCGGCAGCGTCAGATGTGTATAAGAGACAGGTGTTGATCTTCGTGTTCGGCCGCTCCAGCCCGGCTTGCGGGTCATCGATAAACTCAACGTAGATGCGGTCTTCCTGGCGCAAGCGGTCGTTGTCGGCGTTCTGTTCCATGATGAGCAGGTTGGCCCAGGTGCGGGCGATGTCGTTGGCCAGGTTGGGGTCGGTGTTCTCGACCGTCAGGGTGATAACGTAACTGGCGTCGGAGGCCACGCGCACGTCACCCAACAGGTCGCCGGCGGTCATGTCCAGTTGCAGGGTGTCGATCACGTCCTGGGCGCGATAGGTGCTGTAGAGCCACACCTGTTTGCTGCTGAGCAGCTCCTTGGCCGCCTGCGCCTGCCCGAAGTCGGTGCGGCCCGGGTTCACCAGCAGACGCACGGTGGACTCATAGACCGGCGTCTGGATGCGACTGAAGCCGTAGGCCGCGGCGGCCGTCAGGGCCATGAGCACCAGAATCAGCCAGCCGCGCTGGCGCAAGATGCGGAAGATGTCGTTCAATTCCATAGTTGTGCAATCTCAAAGCAACAAGGGACCAGGGGCTAGGGGCCAGGGGAAGAACGCTCTTCCCTGGAACCTGGAACCTGGAACCTGGAACCCGTGCTGCGCTCACGCGGAATAGCGCCGAGGATGGGCAGGCCCACGCGCTCCAGTTCGGCCCGGTCGCGCACGGTCGGGTCGAGGTAGTGGGCCAGCAGGGCCAGCCCCAGCCCGGCCAGCAGCGCCAGTCCGACGCGCAGCGGCAGGTCGAGTTGGCCGCGAATGCCGGGGGCGATGGCGTTGACCACCGGCTCGTCGAGTTGGGTCAGAATCGCCCGTTCGCCGCCCAGTTGCGGCAGCGCGGCGGCGTTGTCCTCGGTCAGGACAGCAACCACGCCGAGCAGTACTTGCTGCAACAGGTCGTGGTCGGCCATCGTCAGCGAAACGGTCAACATGCTGCGCGCGTTGTCCACTGCCAGCCCGCCCTGGATGAGGCCCGGCGGCGCGTCGATGCCCTGCGCGGCCAACCGCTGACTGACGGCGGCGGCAAAGCGCCCGCCGCGAATCCAGTCGGTCAGCCCGTTGACGACGTACTCCGACGTCAGCCAGTTGTAGTAGCGCTGCTCGTCGAACTCGGCCGCCGCCGCGCCGGGTGGCTGGCCGACGAGGAAGCGCACCCCGGCGTTGTAGACGGTCGGCGCGGGCCGCCACGTCGCCAGGCCGACAGCCAGCACCAGCGCCGCCGGAATCAGCGCGAGGAGCCAGTAGCGGCGGAGGATCGTCCAGTAGCGGCGGAGTTCCATTCTTCGTATCTCTGGGCCACAAAGTCGGCGATGCGGCGCTTGAACACGGCGATGTCGTACTGCTCCGCGTGGCGGCGAATGGCCGCGGGACTGACGGACAGCGGATCGAACGACTCGACCGTCTCGATAATAGCAGCAACGGACTGCTCGGCAAACAGCGCTCCAGTGACACCGGGCACAACCGTCTCGCGCGCCCCGCCGGCGTCGTAGGCGATGACCGGCCGCCCGGCGGCATTGGCCTGCAGGGGCGAGATGCCGAAGTCCTCTTCGCCCGGCCAGACGAACGCCCGGCAGCGGGCCAGCAGGTCGGGCAGGTCGGCATCGGGCACGAAGCCGAGAAACTCGACTGTCGGCCCGGCCAGGGCTTCCAGCCGCGCCCGATCGCGCCCGCTGCCGGCGATCTTGAGCGGCTTGCCCATCTTGTTAAACGCCTCGATGAGCACGTCCAGCCGGCGGTAAGGGACGAGACGGCCGACGAACAGGTAGTAGTCGTCCACCCGATTCGACGGCGCGAAGCGCCCCACGTCCACCGGTGGGTAGATGATAGTCGCCTCGCGGCGATAGACCTTGGCGATTCGCCGACGAACCTCATCCGATATGGCGATGAAGTGATCCACGCGGTCGGCGGCCAGGCGGGCGTACTGGCGCAGGAAGGTCAGGAACGGGGCCAGCCCGGCGCGGGGCAGGCGGCCGGGGGCTTCCTGCTCGGGGGGCTGGGGGGAGGGCCCGGCGGAGCGGGGGGGGGTCAGGCAAGAGCAGCAGGGCACGGGCCCCCGCCCCGGGGTGAGCCCCGGGGGGAAACCGGCCCTGTGTGCCACACACCACGACTAACG
>CALLZA010000607.1 GCA_937858165.1 uncultured Ardenticatenia bacterium | reverse complement strand
TTGTCTCGCTCTGCCAGCCTGCCGTCTCGGTATGTACAGGCAGGCACAAAACCAAGCACTGTTTGAGTGTGTGGAAGGACCCGCAGGATCCGACATGGGTCATAGCGAACGACACCAAAGTGCCCACAATAGCCTCGCGGATGACATTAGCGATGCCGTGTTTTTTTTTCCAAGCAGAAGACGGCATACGAGATCTGGTACGGTCTCGGGGGCTCGGAGATGTGTATAAGAGACAGGCCCAAGCCCCCTGCCGCCCTGGCCCGCCGCGCCGCGCCGGAGCCGCCGGCCTACGACCCCGACGAACTATTGGGCCTCATTCCCGCCGACCCGCGCATTCCCTACGATGTGCGCGAGATCATCGCCCGGCTGGTGGACGGTTCGCGCTTCCTGGAGTTCAAGCCCGACTACGGGGCGACGCTCGTCTGCGGCCACGCCCACCTCGATGGCTGGCCGGTGGGCATTTTGGGCAACAACGGCGTCCTGTTCGGCGAGAGCGCCAACAAGGCGGCGCAGTTCATCCAACTCTGCAACCAGACGCGCACACCGCTGCTCTACCTCCAAAACATCACCGGCTTCATGGTCGGCGCGCAGGCCGAACGTGGCGGCATCATCAAGCACGGCAGCAAGATGCTCAATGCCGTGGCGACCTCGACCGTGCCGCAGTTCACGGTCATCGTCGGCGGCAGCTACGGCGCGGGCAACTACGCCATGTGCGGGCGGGCACTCGACCCGCGCTTCCTGTGGGCCTGGCCTAACAGTCGTGTGGCCGTCATGGGCGGCGAGCAGGCGGCCGGGGTGCTGGGCATTGTGCAGACCGAGCAGGCCCGCAAGCGTGGCCAGGAGCCGGATGCCAACCAGATCGAGCTGATGCAGATGATGACCCGCCAGAAGTTCGAGGCCGAGTCGTCGCCCTACTACGCCACCGCCCGCCTGTGGGACGACGGCATCCTCGACCCACGCGACACGCGCATGGCCCTCAGCGTCGGCCTGTCGGTGGCCCACAATGTAGACTACCTGAGCGCTGGGCCGCCTCGTTACGGCGTCTTTCGGATGTAAGGGGTGGCAAACGAAAAGCGTCGGAGGCTGTAATATAGCCTCCGACGCTTTTCGTTTGAGGATAGACCTGACAGGTCTTCTGAGACCTGTCAGGTCTAAGTGGGGAGGAAATCCTTACGGCAGAACAGTGATGCGCGCTACCGGGTCGGGCGTCAGGGGCGAGTGGGCCGCGAAGTACGCCTCAAGCGCGTCGGTGTCCACGGCACCACCCAGGCGGTTCGTGCCCTGGACGAAAACGGGGAACTGGTCACCACCGTCGGCGATGAAGCTGTTGACCGTCACGCGGTAGACGCCGTTGGGGTCAATCGGCACGCCGTTGAGCATGATCGTGTTGATGTCCACGACGTTGCCGGCGTTGGCCGGATCGGCCGCCACCGCAGCGCTATAGCTGTAGGTGAACCCTTCGGACACTTGCAGCAGCTTGTTGCCGGGGACCGGGTTGACGCCAATCCACTGGGCTTCGAGCGCCGCGTCGATTTGCGTGCCGGTCAGGTCCATCGTGACCATCGCGTTGCCGAACGGCTGAACGATGAACATCTCGCCGAAGGTCACTTCACCCGGCGCTTCGCCGGCAGCGATGTCGGAGACGAGGAAGTCCTCACGGATGCCGCCGGGGTTCATGAAGGCGATCTGGGCGTTGCCGGTGTCGGGATCGTCGGTCGCGTCCAGCATCGCATCAGCGATCAACCGGCCGATGTTGGACTCGACACCACGGCTCGCGCCGCGCACAAAGTCGGCCGTAATGGAGCCGATGATGCGGTTAGCCAGCGGCGCGGCAAAGGCATTGTACTTGGCGATGAGCGCCGTGATGGCCGGGTCCTTGGTGACGGTCTGGGTGACGATGACGTTCTCGGCCGAAATGGACGTGACGTCCTTCGTCTTGCGGCTGACTTCCATGTTGATGCGTGTGACGAGGCGACCGTTGGAGGCGGCGCTGGTCACAACGCGGCCGTCGATGACGCAGTTGTACGCTTGGTGAGTATGGCCGGTGATGAACAGGTCAACCTCATCGCGCGTGCGCTCGACGATATCGACGATCGGGCCGGAAATGCCGGAGCAGCCGTTGTACTCGGTGGAGACGGCCGGATAGCCGCCTTCGTGCACCAAAACAACCACGGCCTTCACGCCCTTGGTCTTCAGGATACCGACAAGCCGGTTGACTGTGTCGGCCTCATCCTTGAAGTCCAGACCAGCGATACCCGACGGCGAGACGATGCCGGGGGTGCCTTCCAGGGTCATGCCGATGAAAGCGACCTTGACACCGGAGAAGGTCATGACGCGATAGGCGGGGAAGATGGTGCGGTTCGTGCCTTCATAGACAACGTTGGCCGCCAGATAGCGGAAGTCCGCGCCGTCAAACGGGTCGCCGTCGGCGCAGCCATCGACGGGATGGCAACCGCCGTTCTGCATACGCATCAGCTCGGCCAGCCCCTCGTCAAACTCGTGGTTGCCCACGGCGTTGAAGTCGAGGCCGATCTCGTTGAACGTCTCGATGGCCGGCTCGTCGTGGAACAGGGCCGAGAGCAGTGGCGTGGCGCCGATCATGTCACCAGCCGAGACGACGACGGTCTTGGGATTATCGGCCTTCATGGTCTTAATCCACGTGGCCAGATACTCCGCACCACCGGCATTGACATTGCCGGTCGGCGTGCCGATGGTTCCGGGCGGCATGAGCGCGCCGTGGAAGTCATTGACGGCCAGAATCTGAATGGGGACAGTGCGGGCTTGGGGGCTTGGCGCGGCTTCGGCCGGGCCGATGGCGACGACGAGCATCACCACCATGGCGGCCAGGAGCACCACAGGCAGGAAACGACGCAGCGAACGCAGGTTCATAAAATGCATTCCTCCACAAACTGAATATTGGGAACGTATTTGCGCCCGATCCACGACCCATCGCGCCGCTACGAGGTGATCACAAGAGGCGTGACGTGATGTCAGACGGGCATAAGGTCGCCCCGGCAGCAGCAGGCGGCCCTAATACACATTATACGGACAAAACTTACAAACTCACTTACAGGTGGCGCGCGGCGACGAATCTCTTAGCTTCGGGCGGATTTCGTAACGATCGATTGGGAGTCACAGTCGGCTTGCGCGTTTTTCGTAACGATCAGGAGACGATCGCCCTTTATACTATCTCCAATGAGTACAATCACCAACAGCGACGGCGGATCGTCTCATCATCGTCTGATGCAGTTTGTCCCCTGGTTGTGGCTGGTCGCGGCGGCGACAGCGCTGGCCCTTGCGCCGGGCGTGTTCGCAGACACCCAGGACGGCTGGCAGTTCAACGAGGCCGCGCGGGCGCTAGAAGATGTTTCATATGAGACGCTGACGGCGGCCATCGCCGGGGCGCGGCTGGCGCTCACCGGGCTGATGCTGGTCACGGCCGCACTCCTGCTGACACGGCGCGCGGCGGGCGCGCCACTGGCGGCTCTGGCCCTGGCAACGCTGCCATTCGCCTTCAACCTCGCCGGAACGGGAACGGCCACCAACTGGCCCCAGCCCTGGCCCGTTGTACTCAACGCCGCGGCCGTGATCCTGGGCGCTCTGGGTATCACCGCATTGTTCCTGCTGCTCTTCCTCTTCCCCAACGGGCGCTTCTACCCCGCCTGGCTGGGCGCGCCTGCGCTGGTGGGGCTGGCGCTGGTTCTTGGCGGCGTCGTCTTCATTCGCTTTGTGGAGAATGCGTGGCTGGTCTTCGTGCTCATCCTCCTGGCGCTGCTCCTTCTGGGCATGGTCGAGCAACTCCTGCGCTACCGGGCCGCCGGCCCCCCGGAGCGGCGACAGATGGTGGCGTTCCTGGCCGTGCTGCTGGCGCTGCCGATCTACGCGGCAGCCGGCGCGTTCGGTGTCTCCCCGGCACTAACGCTGATGCTCAGTTACGCGCTTCTGGCCCTGTTGCCGGCGGCGTTGCTCATCGGTGTTTCGCGGGGTCTGTGGGGCGGCTTTCCGGCCCAACGGATAGCGCGCCGCTTCGCCGGGGCGCTGGTCGGCTTGGTCCTCGTCGCGGCGCTGGCTGCCGCCGCCTGGTGGGCGGGCAACCGACCGCAAGCCGTTGACACCGCGGCCCTGGCCGCGGCCGAGCCGCTAGCGGTCGTGCTCGACGCCGATATGGCCATGGACGATGTGAGCGCCCTGCTCTACCTTCTGCAACACCCGGCCGTCGATTTGCGGGCCATCACGGTTAACGGCGTGGCCTTTGCCCATTGCGACGGCGGCGTCCGCGCCGCGCTCGGCCTGCTGGAAGTGGCCCGCGCGCCGGAGGTTCCCGTGGCCTGCGGACGCGAAGAGGCCTACCCTGGCGGCCGCCCTGCCCCGGACGCGTGGCGCAAAAGCGCTGACGCCCTCTACGGCGCGCAAGTGAGCACTGGAGAACGGGCGGCAGACCTACGCCCGGCGGCCGATCTGCTGGCCGATACCGTCGCCGCCGCGCCGGGTGACATTGTCGTTATCGCTCTTGGCCCGCTAACGAACCTGGCTGAGGCTTTCCAGGCCGATCCGACGCTGGCCGGGCAAATCAAGCAGATCGTCATCATGGGCGGCGCGGTGGATGCGCCGGGCAACGTTGCCGACGAGAACGAGGGTATCAGCAACCAATATGCCGAGTGGAACTTCTTTGCCGACCCGGTAGCGGCCGATATCGTCCTGGCTTCCGGCGCGCCCATCGTCCTGGTGCCGCTGGACGCCACCAACGAAGTACCCTTTACGCGCAGCTTCTATCAGCGATTGCAGGGAACCCACCGCACCCGCCCGGCCGTTTTCATCTACAATGTGATGTACCTCAACCAGTGGTGGCTTGACGGCGGCATGTACTGGTGGGACACGCTGGCCGCCGCTGCAGCGCTCGATGAAAGCCTGGTGACGCTGCGCGAGGAGCGGGTGGACGTGGTGACGGCTGAGGGCACAGAGACCGCCCGGCTTATACGGGCCGCGGATGGCGCGCCGGTGCGAGTGGCCATGGCGGCCAACCGGGCGCGCTTTGAAGCCTTGTTTCTGGCGGTGCTGAATCATGAGTGACCCAAGCGTAGGAGCCAAGAACGAGTCCACGGCTACGATCAACAAACCGCGCGTCCTGGGTCGGCCGTGGTTGCCAATCGCCCGCGCCGTGTGGGTGTTGCTGGCCCTGATGATTCTCGTAGTGGAGGTCTCCCTGATCTCGCGGCTGGGGGAACTGCTGCTGGTGGGAGATTCGGTCTCAAGGAGCTTTGGCGCGCTGCCCCAGTTCATTACCTACCCGGCCTTCTCCAGGCTGGTACAGTGGTCGCGCTACGCTCTATTGGCGGTCTATAACCTCACGGCTCTGCTCATCTTCTGGCGCAAGTCAGATGAGCTAATGGGGCTGATCACCTCGCTCCTGCTGTTGACACTGCCGTTCTGGTTCGATCTGGGCGGAGCCATCCCCGCCGGCTGTTGTGAACCTGGTTCCCCACTGATCTTTACCTGGGCGCTGGCGCTTTTGGGCCTATTGCTGACGATTGTGTTCTTCAACGTCTTCCCAAGCGGGCAGTTTTCAACGGTTTGGGCGCGCCGGTTGTTCTGGCTGGGCATGGCGTTACTGGGCGTGGGACTGATCACCGACATCGTTGTCCCCGAGAAGGTGGAGGCGTGGAGTTGGTGGCTGCAGAGTGGTGTCTTGCTCGGGCTGCTGGCGTTAGGCATGGTCGGTCAGGCCTATCGTTACCGGCGCATCTCCGGGCCGGTGGAGAGGCAGCAGACACGCTGGATCGTCGCTACGATGGTGCTGACACTATTCTGGCTCCTGGCCATCTACAACCAAACCCCCTTCCGCAGTTGGAGTCCATGGGGCGGGCCCTGGGCCTTGCTCCAGGTCTTCGGGACGCTCGTCGTGCTGGCCCTCTTGCCCCTCTCCATCGCCCGCGCCATCCTACGCTATCACTTGTGGGATATCGACGTCATCGTTCGCAAGACGCTGGTCTACACACTACTAACCGGCTTCCTGGTGCTGGTCTATCTGGGCAGCGTCGTTGCCTTGCAAGGCTTTTTCAGCCGGCTGACCGGGCAGGACTCAACGCTGGCGACTATCCTTTCGACGCTGCTCATCGCCGCTCTCTTCCTGCCCGTGCGCCGCCGCCTACAGCGAGCCATCGACCGCCGCTTCTACCGTCGCAAGTACGACGCACAGAAAACACTGGAACAGTTCGCCCATACCGCCCGCGACGAGACCGACCTCGACCGGCTGACGGCCGAACTGGTGCGGGTGATTCAAGAAACGATGGAGCCGGAAAGCGTCAGTGTGTGGCTTATACCGACGGCGGACGACAGACGGCAGGCCAGCGGACTCCCGTCCGCCGACGACGGCAAGAACAAGCAGCGCTGATCGCGGTCTCTGGTCTGTGGTCTATCGTCCGTTGGCTTGCGTTGCGCCGGCTTCAATCCAGAGTAAAATCCGCTCAAATCACTTGACGGAGTAGCAACCATGGACCCCGAAAACGCCCCCAGCATCATCCTGCCCATCGCCATTATGATCGCCATCCTGGCCGCTTGTGGCATCCTCTCCATGGTGCTGGTCTTGCTGACCGGCGTCATCACCCTGGCGGCTTGACAAGAGGGAGTATTCCGCGGATTGGCCAGATATTGAGAACCTCCCTCACGCCAAGATCGCCAAGATCGCCAGGCGCGCCAATCAGGACTCTTCTTTGCGTCCTTGGCGATCTTGGCGTGAGGTTCTTGTCTTCGATCCGCGAATGAACCCGCTCTTCCGGAGGAAGCCACTATGAAGTTCGACGTATCCTTCCTACAACCCAGGCTGGCGCAGATGCCCGCCTACGCCGCCGCGGCCGAGGCGCTGGGCTTCGACGGCTTCCTGTCTCTTATACACATCTGACGCTGCCGACGAGCGATCTAGTGTAGATCTCGGTGGTCGCCGGATCATTAAAAAAAAAACGACAAAGAAACAGCAACTAAAAGCTACAGACAAAGCAAAGAGATCAAACAACGAGAAAACCAG
>CALLZA010000606.1 GCA_937858165.1 uncultured Ardenticatenia bacterium | reverse complement strand
CGTGCTCTTCGGGCGTGATGTCGGAGGAGACGACGAAGGTGTCGCGGATGGCCGCCGGCAGCGCCTCGATGTGCTGGCAACTGCCGACGCGGTTGACCTCGGCCACGATCTCGCCCCGCGTCGCCTCGTCCAGCCCGGCGTCGAGCAGGGCGCGCTCGAACAGGGGGCTGGTGTACTGCAGTTGCAGGTCCTTGCCGTGGTCGTTGACGTGGCGAACGTAGGCCAGGGCGAAGACCGGCTCACAGCCGTAGCCCTCGATGCCGGCCACGGTGGCGATGGTTCCCGTGGGGGCGACGGTCGTCTGGGCGGCGTTGCGGATGCCGTGGCGCTTCATGTCGGCCGTCAGCCCCCGCCAGTCCAGCGCCGGGCGGCCGTACTCCTGGCTCCCTTCCAGCAGCGGGCGCGGCGCTTCCCAACGGAAGTTAGCCGGGTCGTAGATGCTGCCCTCGATGGCTAGGAACGGGCCACGGTCGCGGGCCAGTTCGACGCTGGTGCGCATGGCGTGGTAGCGGATGAACTCCATGATCGCGCCGGCCAACACCTGCCCCTCTTCGCTGCCATAGCGCACGCCGACGCGGTAGAACAGGTCGCCCAGACCCATGATGCCCAGCCCGATGCGCCGCGCGTTCAGGGCCGCCTCGCGCAATTGGGCCACGGCCGGCACGTAGGCGTTGGCCGTCACCACGTTGTCGAGGAAGCGCGTCGACTCCTCGGTCGTGCGCCGCAGTTGCTCCCAGTCCACGGTGCCGTCGGCGGTGATGTGGCGGCCGAGGTTGATCGAGCCGAGGCAGCAGTTCTCATAGGGGCCAAGCCACTGCTCGCCGCACGGGTTGGTCGCCTCCAGCTCGTAGAGGTGCGGCACGGGGTTGCTGCGGTTGGCCGCGTCCAGAAAGAGGACGCCCGGCTCGCCGTTGCGATGGGCATACTTGACGATCTCGTCGAAGATGTCGCGCGCCCGCACGGTGCGCCACACCTTGCCGTCGCGCGGGTTGATAAGGTCGAAGTCGGTATCGTCCTTGACCGCCTGGACGAAGGCATCGGTGACGCCGACGGAGATGTTGAAGTTGGTGATGGCGTACTCACTGGCTTTGCAGGCGATGAACTCGAAGATATCGGGGTGGTCAACGCGCAGGACGGCCATGTTGGCCCCGCGCCGCGTGCCCCCCTGGGCGATCTCGCCGAACGCCTGGTCATAGACGCGCAGGAAGCCGACCGGCCCGGTGGCTTTGCCGGCCGAGGAGTGGACGTAATCCCCCTTGGGCCGCAGCCGCGAGAAGGCGAAGCCGTTGCCGCCGCCCGTCTGCTGGATGAGCGCCGCGTCGCGCAGGGTCTGGAAGATGCCCGCGCCGTCGCGCCCCATGTCGTCGGCGATGGGCAGGACGAAACAGGCGGCCAATTGGCCCAACGGCGTGCCCGCCCCGGTGAAGGTCGGGCTGTTGGGGAAGAAGCGCAACTCGGTCAGCAGGCGGTAGAAGGCGTCCTCGGCCGCGGCCACGTCGCCGCCGTGGTCGGCTTCGACCAAAGCGATGTGGTGTGCCACACGGCGGAACATCTCCTCGACCGTCTCGACGGGTTGGCCATCGGGGCCGCGGCGAAGGTAGCGTCGGCGCAATACGGCTAGACTATTTTCGGGCAGGGACAGGCCGACAGGATCGGCCGCGGCGGTGACGGACGGCAACATAAATCGATACCTCCTTGTGTATATGGGACGAGCACCCCGGCTCCCGACTCAGGTGCTCGCAACTACCCCCATATATGGGGGTAGTATACCGGTACAGGGCTTTATATGGTCAAGGAGTGGGCATTATAGCATGGCCCCAGAGGGGGTGCAAGGCGTGGGCCTTAAAGAATTACGAACAAAATATCTAGAGAATGTTGCGGGGCGGGATGCCCTTCCCGCCCCGCTAGAAAGGCGCTGGAAAAGCATCCCGCGCCACACTACGGGGCGCTGACGCGCAGGGTGTAGAGCGTTGAAGTGTTGTAGTTGCCGACGACGACAACGCGCACCCAGTAGCGGCCTGGCGGGGCGTTGTAGCTGATGCTGTAGGGCGATTCCGGATCGTAGCCGACGCGATTGGCCGACGAGTCGCGATAGAGGTGCAGTTGGGGATCGGTACCGGTGATGCCCGTCAGGGTGATGTTCAGTTGGCGGGTCGTGTTCAGGTCAAAGCTGTAGTAGTCGGAGAGATCGTTGGGGAAGCCCTGGTAGTTGCGATTGAGCAGGATCGGGCCGTTGGCCTCGCCAAGGGTGTTGTTCGGCTCGATCTCGCGCGGGCCGAGAAAGTTGGTCAGGCCGAAGAGGATGAACGGCATGGCGACCGTGCGCGCGCCGCTGGTTTGCTGCACGTAGTTGACGCGCACGGTGTGGGCCGCGGCGGGCATGGTGGCCGTGTTGGTGTTGGCCGTGCTGGCGTTGTTGGTGGTGCCCTGCCAGTTGCCGACGCGCCAGCCGCTGGTGGGGATGGCGCTCAGGTTGATCGCCTGCCCGGCGGTGTAGCGTCCGGCGGCGCAGCCGGCCGATGCGGTGGGTGTGGCGGTGGGCACGCTGCCCTGGCCGCTCTTTTCGAGGGTCAACAGATAGCAGGTGGGGCTGCTGGTGATGGTGAACGTCCGGACGGTGCTCCAGGGGCCCAGTTGGCTGCACCCCCCAGCCATGTTATTGGCCCCGACGCGCCAGTAGTAGACGCCGGCGGCCAGCGCCGTGCCGGGTGTGAAACTGGTGGTGGTGCGGTTCTGAGCGATGACGGGGCTGCTGAAGTCGGCGTTGTTGTCGACTTCGATGTCATACTCGTTGGCGTTGGTCACAGCGCCCCAGGAGAACGTGGGTGTCGTGTCGGTCAGGGACGCGCCGTTGGCCGGGGCGGTCAGGGTCGGCGCGGCGGGCGTGGCGCAACTGGTGGTCACGTCGATGCTCAGGTCATCGAGCATTACGCCGGCGTCGGTTACGGAGCTGTCCGCTATCAGCGCGACGCCGATCCAGACCGACGCATCGCCCAGGCGGGAAGCCAGATCGAGTGTGCGGACGTAGTAACCGTTGCCCGCCCCGCCGCCGGTCCAGGGGCCGCAGATGTAGGGGCCGACGAAGTTGGTGCCGTTGGCGGAGTGTCCGATGAAAAATCGGTCGAAGGCACAGCCCTCGGAGGATTCGATGGCGGCCTGGAAGTGATAGGTCACGACGGCGGCAGTGGCCGCGCTCAGGTCAAACGGGCCGTACAAAGCCCAGGTATTGACGTTGTTGGGGTAGCCGCCCATGCAGGGCCCATTGCCGTTAGCGCCGCCGCCGGTGGAGTAGCCTGCCCAACCGCCAGTGTGGGCCAGGCAGTTGCGGTCGTTCCACAGATACTCGCCGCCGTCGGTGTCGCTGAAGTCACCGATGGCCCATAAGCCGGCCGGCCAGATGCCCTCGAAACCCTCATTGAGGATGATGGTCGCCGGTGCGCCAGGCGCGCTCCGCTCGGGCCTAACGGCTTCGGCCGCGGCCTTTTCGGGCGTTTCTGTCTCGGGCGCGGCCGGTTCGGGTAGCCGGTCGATGCTTAGGGTCTGATTGGGGATTTCGCGCGGCAGACGGTCGGGCGTGGCCGGCTTTTCGGGCTGGGCCTGCGATAGATTGGCCTGGGCGGTCATGAACACGAAGACCAGGAGTAGTAGACCGCGCCGGAAAGTACGTGACATGAAGACATCCTCCTCGGACAAACCAACGGACCTATGCGATTGAACCGGGCTTGCACGCCGGGGCGAGCGCAGAGAGTGCCGCTCGCGGACGGCGATCTCCATCGAGTGGATAGGCGACGATACCCTCATAGTAACATAGGCGCGGCGCGAATACTAGTGCCTCGCGCCGGGCTAGCAGGGCCTTTGCGTGGGGGCTTCGGACTAGGCAGCGGGCGTCTCGGCCGTCTGCTCGGCGCGACAACAGGGCCACGGGTCTTCGCCGGCCAGCAGCGTACGCAGGCCGGGCGTGTCGGCGTAGACGCCGCGGTGGCGTGGCTCGGTCAGGGCGGCGATGTGGGTCATGATCAGGCAGGTGTAGGCCGATAGATCGCGGCCGCGCGGGCGGTGGTCTAACTCCGGCAGCGTAAATGGCTGGCCGATGCGCAACGTGATGCGCGCCCGCCGGAAGCGGCGCGCGCTGGCGAACAGTACGTCGCTGTTGCTGATGCCCGCCGGCAGAATGGGCACGCCCGATTGGGCCGCCAGGAACGCTGCGCCGTCCTTGCCCGGCTGGATCGCGCCAATCTTGCTGCGCGTGCCTTCCGGGGCCAATCCGAACACCTCACCCGCGCGCACCGCCGCCAACGCCTCGCGCAGCGCCCGCCGATCGACGGTGCTGCGGTCGATGAAGATGACCCCCAGCCACGACATCAGCGGCCCCCACAGCCAGTGGTCGGCCCACTTCTCGCCGGCAAAGAAGCGCCACTGCTGCACCGGGAAGGCGATGAACGGGAAGGCGATGTCGGCCGTGCTCATGTGGTTGACGACGAGGATGTAGGGGCCGGTCGCGGGCACGTTTTCCAGCCCGACGACCTCCAACCGGCACAGCGTCCGCTGGACGAGGGTGATGATGAAACGGACGAGCCGATAGCGCCACATGGCCGCGCACTATAGCAGAATGTGGCCGCGTGTCCCACTTGGCGTGTCTACGATTCAAACCAGAACGCCGCCCAGTCGGAGATGCCCAGCGTCTCGCCCGTCGTCTCATCCCAGATGACGACGCGGAGCTTCAGGTTATAGCGCGCCCCCGCGGCCCCGTGCAATTCGTCGTAGGGTATGAACAGGGCGAAGTTGCGGAAGGCGGTCTCGGTTGTGTCGGGCGTGAAGCGGCGGCCGACAGCGACGACACCGTCCTGCGTGCAATACTGCTGGTTGAAGTCGTGCAGCGGCGTGTCGCTGGGGTCGTCGTAGTAGAAGTAAGCGGCCATTGTCGCCGTCTGCCCGGCCAGGTTCAGCGCGTCGAAGTCGACCAGGATGTCGATGCCGATCGCGTTGCTGTGGGCCACGCTGTGGCGGAGGCGAATGGGGCCGGCGAAGACGACGTGTGCCCGGCCGTCGAGCTGGCGCACAACCGTTGCCACCGGCGCGCCGACACCCAGCGAGTTGCCGGCGGCGTCGTGGACGGTGACGGTGACCAGGACGGTGTGTTCGCCGGGCGGCAGCCCCAGCTCATCGTAGGGCATGAAGAGCGGGTAGGCGTCGGTGTGGGCGTCGGGCTGGCTGGAACTGAACGCCGCGCCGACGGCCGCCCCGCCGGCCGCGTCGGCGTACTGGCCGTTGCTGTCGGCCAGCGGACGGCCGGTGGCGTCGCTAAAGCGGGCCACAATCGCCCCTGTCAGCCCGCTCAGGCCGGTGACGCTGAAGTCGGTGTAAACCATCATCCCCCGAACGCCGCCAACCGTCTGGTCGGGAACCAGGCGCACGGCGTGGACGGTGGCCGCCGGCGCACTCAGTACGGGCGCGCCGACGGCCGGCGGCTGTTGCAGGTTGAGCAGTCCCATGCCGAAGGTGTTATCCAACCCCGGCGGCCCGGCGTCCAGCGCGCGACTGGTCAGGAAGTTCCGCAAAGCGGCCACATCGAGGCCGGGATAGGCGCTCAGCACCAGCGCCGCCGCGCCGGCGACGTGGGGCGCGGCGGCGCTGGTGCCGTCGAACTCGCCATAGGTGGCCGTGCTGACACGCACCGGCGCTGTCAGATCGGGCTTGGTGCGGCCGTCCGTCGTCGGCCCCTGGCTGCTGTAAGGCTCCAGCACGTCGTCACGCCAGTTCGTAGCCCCCACGGTCAGCGCCCCCACGGCGTCGGCCGGCGAACCGAGGCTGCCGGCGGGCATGCTGTAGGCGAACTCCATGCCCCAGCCGACCAGATTCAGCCGTCCGGGACGCGAGATGTGGGTCTGCCGGATGACGGCGTAGTGTGGGGCGTAGGGCCATAGCTGCAAGTCGAGTAGTTCAAATGGTTGATCGGCTGCCCGCCCATCCTGCGCCAGGCGCGAGCTGGCGAACAACACCGGTTCGCTGTTGTAGCCGCGTGTATAGATGTAGAGGTCGTAGTTCTCGCCGGCTCCCTGCCATGGCTCGTCCCACGACAGCCCCAGCTGCACGTGATCGGCCACGTAGAGCGGCAACAGCTCATCACCGTGGGGAAACTCATGATAGCCATCGCCATCGACGTCGGTGAAAACCATGTTCAGATGGGACCGGGCATAGTTGCCGGCGGCGTTGACCCACAGGATGCCGGCGGCCTGGGCGCGGGCCACGTCTTGATCGACGGGGTCGGTGCCGTCCAGCGGCTCGATGAGCGACGCGGCCGAATGGGTGATGACGTCCACGTCGTTGGCGATGAACCAGTCGACCGCCCTGGCAATGGGATTGTCCATTGTCCCGCTATAGGCCAGGTAGATCGTGGCGTCGGGGGCCATATCGTGGACAACCTCGGCGCAGGCGGTGCCGTGGCCGTCACCGGTGGCGTTCAACGTCGCGGCGTCGTTCCACGGGGCGACGAAGACGCGCTCGGCCGGCGGCAGCTCGCTACCCAGTAGCCTCTGATAGCCGTAGAACCCCTCAGGGTCGATGATGCCGACCTTGATACCCTGCCCGGTATAGCCGGCGGCATGCCACGCTGTAGCCAGCGTCACCACCGCGCCCTCGTTGACCGCGGGCCGCGCCCCCACCGGCGCGGCCAACGGCGCGCGCAAGGCGATGACGGGCGGCCGGTGGGCCAGGGCCACCAGCTGGGCCAGCGCTTCTTCGGGCGATGCCGCCGCGAGTTGCGCCAGCGGGATGGCAATCTCGACCGCGCCGCCGTGGTGGCTCAGGACGGTCGCGCCGGCCGCGGCCAGGCTTGGCTCAAGGCCGCTCAACGCGTCGCTTGCCAACAGCAGCACGGCTGTCTCTTATACACATCTCCGAGCCCACGAGACCGTACTAGATCTCGTATGCCGTCTTCTGCTTGAAAAAAAAAAGCCACAAGCGCCATATACAACCCTCGCATCTCATTACAGACCACACAAACAACATCGCTCTATGATACACCCA
>CALLZA010000605.1 GCA_937858165.1 uncultured Ardenticatenia bacterium | reverse complement strand
GTCGACCGGTCGGGCAGCGACAGGGACGGATCGCGGCCGTGGGGCGGTTTGGGCCAGGGGAGTTCGACATCGTAGGTGACTGTGTCGGCCTCGCGGCCGTCGCTATGGCGCAGGTTGACGGCCTCCGGGCTGTTGCTGAGCTTTTGGTTGTGGGCGCTGCCCCAGACCCAGTCGAACACGTCGTCCGCGTCGAGGGCGGCGTAGGCCGGGTCGGCGCTGTTGGCGGCCACCACGATGTACTCGCCGGGATCGACCACGGAGCCGGTGGGGAAGGTGTAGCTGATGGCGCTGATGGTGTAGCCGCTCAGGTTGGCGGCTGTTGCCCCGGCGTGGTAAAGCTCGATGAACTCCTTGTTCGGTTCGTCGGCCTCCGGGTTGGGGCGATAGTGAATCTCATTGATGACGATGTCGGGCAGGGGGGGCGGTGGCGGTGCTTCGCCAAAGATGGCCGTCCGTGTCGTCGCGCCGCTCATCGTGACGGTGATCACCGGATTGGTGTCGCCCGTTTCCAGCCAGTAGCCGAACTCTTGCCCGGCGCTGGGCACGGCTTCCAGGGTAATGGGCAGGTTGACGAAGTGCGGGCCGCTATAGCCGCCGTCGACAGGGACACCGGCGACATTGACCCGACCCTGTCCGTTGACGAGAACGGTCAGATCGGCCGTGCCGGACACGCTAAGCTCGTTCTTCAAGTGAGTCCGTACGTAAGCCTGGCGCTTGTTGGCGAATGTCCGCAGCTTGGTCAGTTCGGTCTGCCAGGCGGCAACAGACTTGGGCGCGCCCCAGCGTTGGCTTTGGGCCTGTATCACCGGGGCAATGGCTCCCGACAGCGCGTTGATGTGGTCAATGACGCGCGCTGCGGTGTAGGTGGTGTTCAGATGGACGGCGAAACGCTGCCCGAAGAGGGCGCGGAATTCCGTGTTGGCCCATAATTTGCGCAGGATGAGGCTGTGGTAGGCGTAGGCCTTCTTGGTGGACATGGCCTGGCGCAGGGTGTTGTGGCCGGGACCGGTGTTCAGCGAGAAGGAGTAGTCCATGTCGAAGAGCATCCAGCGCCAGCGACTGCCGGGGGCGTAGGCCCGCCAGTAGCGAATGTTGCCGTGCGGCCAGTCGGTATTGGCGGCGTAGATTTCGGCAATCTGGTAGTTGATGAACTCATTGACGTCCATCTGGGTCTGGATGTAGGCGTAGACGGCGGGGTCGGCGGCGTTGTGGCTGGCGATGTAGTTGTAAAACTCGTTCCAGCGGGTGATGGTGCCGGCCATGGGCGTCAGATCGTCGTCGATGGTGTCGAAGTCGGTTTCCTCGTCCAGCCCGTAGTTGTTCTCGACGAAGGCCTCGTCCATCTTTTCGCGCAGGCCGTAGACACCCCAGAACTGGCCGTTGATGTAGACCAGGGCCGGGCGATAGGCCTGGCGGTCGATGTCCATGCGATCGACGAGCAACTGCTGGCCGAGGATGTCGCGCAACAGGCTCTTGGTGTCCTGGCCGCCGGCGCGCAGCAACAGCCGCCGGTAGGCGTTGAGCGGCTTGTCGCTAAAGAAGGCGTAGCTGAAGTCGTTGTCGCCATAGACCTTGCGCGACTTCAACTCGAATGACTTTTGCTTCAGGTTGCGGGTGCAGTTGCCGTGAATTTCGAAGCCGATGTCCTGGGCGATCAGGCGCGCGCCGCTGGCGTTGTAGACTTCGATGCTGGCCGGGCGCTCCCAACTCTGGTTCCAGTTGGCCTTCTTGCCACACTTGATGATACCGTTATTGCCCTGGACGTAGATACCGATGGTATTGCTGAACATGTGGGCCGGATCGGTCGCCAGCGAGACGATGGTCAGCGAGGCGGGGGCGTTGATGAGGTAGGTGTTGCTGGCCGTTGGGCTGGTCATCTTGCCGGCGGCGAAGGTGCGCGCGCGGATGACGGTGATGGCGCTGACGTTCAGGGGGGTGCTGTAGGCGGGCGAGGCGGCCGTCTGCTGGGAGCCATCGAGCGTGTAGCGGACGACGCCGCCCGGCTCGGTGGTGCTCAGGGCGACGGATTGCGCGCCGGCGTAGCGGCCGCCGGGCATGGAGAAGGTGGGCGCGGCGGCGAAGTCGAAGTCGGCGAAGGGCGGCGTGGTGTTGGCCGCGCCGGGCGTGGGCTGGTCGTAGTAGGCCCAGCCGCTGCCGGCCCGGCCATAGGCCACGTCCGGCTGCTGCGCGTCGAGGTTGACGCTGTCGATGAGGTCACCGCCGGCGGTGCGCAACTCGATCAGCCCGCCGTCCATATCCAGCTCAAAGGGCGTGTGCAGGCCGCTATTTTTTTCGTCGGCCCAGATGAGCAGATAGCCGCCGGGGGCGATACTTGTGCCGCTGGGCAGGAAGAAGCTGTCGGTTGTCGCATGCCCTTCGCGCTGCGAGACGAGGCGCAGACCCCCCACGGAGACGGCCGCTGTGCCGCTGTTGTACAGTTCGATCCAGGCGGAGTAGTTGGTATAGGTGGGATCGAGATTGGTGGAAGCGTTACCGATCAAGACTTCGTTGATGGCCACGTCGGAGAGGGCAGCGTCGGTTTGTGGCGCGAGAACCAGCCAGAGGGCTGTGGTTACGATAATGAGAGTGGCCAGGGCACGAATTCGCGCTGACATGATTTCCTCCGATACAAGGTGTGGCAATCTAGCAGCACACGAGAATGTGTGGCGCGAGTCGAATCGTCCATACTTGATGGTAACGGGCCAATCTTACAGCCAACCTTACAGTAATCTTACTCAGGCTGCGGGTCTGGAGGTGAGTTTTCTACCGGATCGATCCGGGGGCTTGGTCTGGTAGGTGTGGGGTGGGCCAACGCAAAGGGCCTGCCGCGGTGAACACGGCAGGCCCTAGCGTCTAGAATAGGAGGAGCGAGAAGAAGCCCGGCCGTGGTGGCGGCGGGGCTTCGCTGAACCGTTAACTGTTACGGGGACGGTGTCGGGAAGCCTTCCGGCAAGCCCTCGAAACCATCTTGCTGCAACTGCGGCTGCTCGATCGTCGCGGGGCGCTCACCCAGGGTGACGGTGAGCGTTTGCGGCTGGCCGTCGCGCAGGATGTTCAGGGTGACGGTCTGGCCGACGGTGGCGTTGACGACGATGTAGCTGAGCAGGTCGTCGAACAGGGTGACGGTCTGGCCGTCAATGGCCGTGATCACGTCGCCGCCCAGCCCGGTCTGCGCGTCGCCGCCCTGCAAGCCGGCCGCCTCAGCGGGGCCGCCGGCGGTCACGTCGCTGACCAGGACGCCGCGCGTGGCGCTGTTGAGACCCATCTCTTCGGCCATGGCCGATGTCAGCGTGCCGCCGGCGATGCCCAGCCACGGGTAGGTGACTTCGCCCCCCTCACGCAACTGGGTGATGACCGTCTTGACCACGTTCGACGGCACGGCAAAGCCGACGCCGGAGTTGGCCCGCACCGGGGACTCGATGGCCGTGTTGATGCCCACGACCTCACCGGTCAGGGTGATCAGCGGGCCGCCGGAGTTGCCGGGGTTGATGGCCGCGTCGGTCTGGATGACGCTGGGAATGGTATAGAACGAACCGAGCGTGGTCGAGTCGGCCGGCAGCGAGCGGCTAAGGCCGGAGACGATGCCGGTGGTCATGGTGTTGTCGAGGCCGAAGGGGCTGCCGATGGCCACGACCAGTTGGCCGACTTCGAGCGCTTCGGAGTCACCCAGGGGCAGAGCGGTCAGGCCGGTGGCGTCGATCTTCAGCAGGGCCAGGTCGGCCTGGGAGTCGGCGCCGATGAGTTCGGCATCGTAGGCGCTGCCGTCGGCGAAACCGACGACGATGGGGCCACCCTCGGCGATGACGTGGTTGTTGGTGACGATGTAGCCGTCGGGGTCGACGACGAAGCCGGAGCCGCCGCCGCTAGTCAGGTTGACGCTGACGACAGCCGGGTTGACGCGCTGGTAAAGGTCGATGAAGACGCGCTCCTGCGCCATCTGCTGGACGGGCACGGGATCGATAACAGCCGGTTCGGCGGCCGCATCTTCGGCCTCGGTGAACGGTGCTTCGACCGTCGCAGTGGGGTCAACTTGAGAAGCAGGCTGAAGCACGGCGTCACTGGTCGGCAGGGAGGCCGAGGCGGCAAGCGTCGGCAATACTGACGCCACCTGATCGCTGACCGCCTGGCCGACGGTCTCGGTGATGGTGCTGCAACCCGTCAGCAGCAGGGCCACGAGGGCAACCATCATGAACAGAACAGAAAAACGACGTTGCATGAGAACCTCCGAAAGAAACGAACGACTCTGTGAGTCGAGTTAACTAAATTGTCGGAACCGGCCGGCGGGCGGCGATGTTGACAATGAACGCCGGCCGGCTCCTTACTCCCGTCCCGCCGTGCGGGTACAGTTGGAAGTATGGGTGGGAATGGTAAAAAAAGTGTAATGGGGGGGTTAGGGGTGGATGAGTGTGGGGAGTCGCGGTCGGCGAGGGCGTGGCCAGGGGTAGGGTCGCCATTGCCATTATGGAAGAGGTGCGCCAACAAGTGACATTCATCACTATCTTTGAGCCGGGTAGCAATCTACACTATAGAGGCGATACCTTGTCGCTGTGAACCGGTTAGTTGTCCACCAAGGAGGGACGTCATGTTCAGGTTTCGCCCCCTGCCTCTCTTCGTACTCCTATTCTGCTTGCTGACCACGGCGGTCATGATTCCGCCGGCGGCCCTATCACAGCCGGAAAAACCTGAGCCTCGCCACGCTGAGGCCGAGGCTTTCCTGAGCAATAACCTGTTGCGCATCTACATTAATGAACGGGAATCGCGGGTTTGGGAGTACCAGTATGCGCCCGGTGCCTGGGGAGAGAGCAACTTCCGCGAACAGTACGCGCTCTACACGCCCGCATCGGGCATTGCTGAGTCGCCGGAGCTGGCAGTGGAGCAATCGTTCGTCAATCCCGGCGGCGGGGCGGGCAGCGTCCGCGGTGTGACCAGCAGCAGCCTGTTTCGGGTCACGCGCACGGTGACGATGCCGCCCGGCGACGCACGCTACTTTCGGATTGACTACCAGATTGCCAACAAGACCGGCGCGACGATTCAGGACGTGCGCTTCTTCCAGGCTATTGACTTCGACATCCCGCGCACCGGTGACCACAGCGATGACTCTGGCTGGTACGATTCGACCACCGACTACATTGGTGTGCGGGATGACGATTACTTTCGCAACATTGTCGTCAGCGTGCCGCGCTCAGACCAGCACAGCGTTGATTTCTACTACACGCAGATCTATCAAGATTGGGATGACGGCAATCTGTCGGGGCGCAACTCCTATGGCCCCGGCGACCCGGCCGTGGCCAAGCAGTTCAACTTCGGCAGCATGGCCCCCAACGCCAGCCGCAGCGTGACGTTCTACGTCTGGTTTGGCGATCCGACGGCGGCGGGAACCTGTATCAGCGGGCGGGTGCGGACGGCTAGCGGCGGGTTACTCGTCGGCGCTACGGTCACGGCCATCCATCAGACCACGAAGGCGGAGCGCACCACCACAACCGACGCCGAGGGCGACTACATTCTGAACAACCTGACGCCTGGCACATATAGCCTCAGCGTGCGGCACGCCGGCTACACGCCATTCACGACCTTCAAGACTCTGGGTGAGGGTTGCGCCAACATGTCGCCGCGACTGCAACCTTCGGAGTCGAGCACCCTGATCGAGCTGGCCGAACAACATGCACCGGACATCTATCAGGATACGGACGGCCGCGGCACCACATCGGATTTCATCACCCGCGCCGACTTTGACGGTAACTGGAATGGACGAGACAATTGGTTAAACGTCGCCAGCATGCCCCAACCGGCTTACGTCTACTGGGATGGTGCGTCTTCGCTAACCCATCATTTCCTAAAGTTCTATCTATTCTATCCGCGCGATTGGGGCGAGTTATTACCCCTGGGCGTGGATTTCCTCTGCATCACGGGCGGCGAAGGGGCGACCGAAGCGTTGTGCCACGAAAACGACATGGAAGGGTTTGCCATCGCTGTCAATCGGCTCACCGGTGCGGTTGACTTCATGGTGAACCGGCGACACTTCTACCCTCCCGACCCGTGTGCCTGGACTCTCCTGGGCGGCGCGCCGACCAAGGTGAGGGCAGATCGCATGGCCCACGCGGTGTACTGCGTGCATGAAAACGATGGGCCTGATTTCCCCGGCGGGGACGGCATCACCTACCGCTATGGCGGCGCGGCCGAGGTCCCTCAATCTCACACTGATAGTGAAGTCCTCTACGATCTGATCCACTCCAACGAACTGCGCGCCATCATCGGCACGGCCGACGGCAATGCCGCCTTCACGCCCAACCAGCGCAACTTCCTGGGCGATGATTGGGGTGAGAACAAGGCCAGCACGCCTTGGGCGCTGGACACCTGGCTACCGCCCGTGGGCGACCGGGCAGCGACCGCCACTACTTATCAGGGCGACCTCTACGCCGACCCGGCGCGCCTCTTCGCCTCGCTCTTTCCCGACGCCGGTATCTCCAAGGAGTATACCTTTAATCCCAATCTGGCGGCGACCGTTGACTATGACCCGGCCAGTGGCGGTTGGGCGGCCACACCGTCCGGCGATGCCTCTGTCTTCCTGCCCTTCGGCGCGATTGATTCGGCGGCGACGGTGACTCTCAGCCATGACGTGCCGGCGGGGCTGCCGGTGCAGGGTGGGGCGCTGCGCAGCGGCGAACCGGCGAAGCTGGTGGGACGGCCGTTCGCACTGCGGGCCACGCGAACGGGCGGCGGCCCAGTGACGGCCTTTAATGCGCCGCTGCAACTCGAAGTGGGCTTCAGCGCGGCCGACCTGGAGGCCCTGGAAGTCAGTGCGGCCGATGTACGGGTGGCCCAATGGAACGGTGCCGCCTGGCGTCCGCTGCCGACGCAGGGGAATGTCGTCAACGAGTTGGCCGTGGCCTACACCGATGCGCCGGGCGTCTATGCCCTGTTCGCCGGCGAGCTGGCAAGTGTCGTGGCCGCGCCGATCTTCCTGCCGGTGGCGATGGTCATCCCCTACGCCCCCC
>CALLZA010000604.1 GCA_937858165.1 uncultured Ardenticatenia bacterium | reverse complement strand
GTCTGTGTGTGGTTTTGGCCGCTGGTGGGGGCGGAGAGGGGGGGCGGGGGGTGTCGGGGACGGCGGGGGGGTGGGGGGGGGGAGCGGGGAACTCGGCGCGGGGCTCGAGTGGGGGCCGCAACGACCCCCGCCGGGGCGGGGGTGGGGCGGGGGGAAAACGAGGCCGCCGATACCCTGCGTGCCGAAGGCGCCCATCGTCACAGTGAACGTCTGGTTCGGCGGCAGGTTGGCCGTTTTAATCGTCACCGAAGCGTTCTGGGCCACACCGCAGACGGTGAAGGTGGGCACGCCGGTGTAGACTGGGCCGGGGGGGACGGTCGGTGGCGGGTTGCCGCCCATGCCGGTGGTGTTGTTGTAGAACCAGTTATAGGCGAAGAACGGGTTGGCGTGGGCCGTTTCGGCCCGGATGGCGATCTGGTACGACTTCTGCAACTGGGCCGGGATGTTGAACGTCGCCTTCAGCGCGCCCCCCACACCCGATTGCAGCGTGCCCACGACGACACCGTTGACGCCACGCGACCCCATCGGCCCCATGCGCACGGTGAACGTCTGGTTCGGCGGGAAGTTTGCGGTCTGGATGCTAACCGTCTTATCTACGTCCACGGCCGACACGCTGAACGTCGGAATGCCGGTGTAGCCGGGAATGCCGCCCGTGCCCGGACCGCCCGTCGTCGTGTTGTTGTAGAACCAATTGTAGGCGAAGAACGGATAGGCGTGCGACGTCTGCAACCGGACAGCGATCTGGTAGGAGCCTTTGAGCTGCGCCGGGATGTTGTAGGTGGCGCTGAAAGAGCCGCCCGCACCGGAGTTGGTTGTGGCCACGACGATGCCGTTAATGCCCTTCGAGCCGAATGGCCCCATCGTCACGACAAAGTTCTGGTTGGCCGGGAAGTTGGCGGTCTGGATGGTGACCGTCGTGTCCGTGACGACGCTGGTGATGCTGAAGGTGGGTATGGTGCTGGACCGAACCTGGTTGACCCCGGCAAAGGCGGCTACAGCCGCCAGCAGAACCACCAGGACAAAGTATCTCAGACGAAGTAGCGACCCCAGCCGGCCACTCACCTTCTCACTAACCTCTGACGAATGTGCTGTCATTCTTGGCCTCCTGACCATTCACCTGTTGCTTGGCGGGTAATGATGGCCTGACACATTCCGGACGCAGGGGGCCATCATGCTTCCTAATACCCTCTCTATCCTACAGTATACATAACTACTTATCGGATATCTATAGAACAGAGGTTCTTTCTTGTCATAATGACCGGGAACATCCCACTTTTTGAAGCGGGTTGCACCTTCTTGCCTGGGGGCAGGTGGCAGACGTGAAGAAGGTGCGTCGCACTTACATAAGTACGTGCGACACACCGGGTTAGAGGCGACCGGTGACGAAGCGTCGCGCCGTCTCGGCCAGGACGGCCGCGCCGGGGGCCAACACACTTTCGTCAATATCGAACGTGCTGGTGTGGTGGTGTCGCGGCGCGCCTTCGGGCACAGCTGCGCCCAGCATGAACATCGCTCCCTTGCCGCGCTGGGTCATGTAGGCGAAGTCCTCCGCGCCCATGCCGAACGGCCGCTCTTTGACGACCCCCTCCCCCAACAGGTTAGCGGCCACGACGCGCATCCAGCCGTTGGCCTCGGGGTCGTTGATCATCGGCGGGTAGCCCTTGATGATGTTGAGCTTATAGCCGCCGCCCAGATGCTCGGTCAACCGCAGGGCGTTCTCCACGTCGGCCCACAACTGTTCGCGCACTTCCGCCCGCAGCGAGCGCAGTGTGCCGCGCAGCATCACCTCGTTGGGGATAACGTTGCTGGCTTCGCCGCCGCTGATGTGGCCCAGGCTGACGACAGATGCATCCAACGGGTTGATGCGTCGTGACGGGATGGCATAGAGAGCGGACAAGACAGGGGCCAGCATGAAGAGTGGGTCGCTGCCGGTGTGGGGATAGGCCCCGTGCGCCCCGTCGCCGTAGAGCCAGGCGTCGAACGAATCGACCGCCGCCAGGCTGGGGCCGTCGTGGAACTGGAACTGCCCGCTCGGCTGGTCGGCCGAGACATGCAGCGCGATGACAGCGTCAATACCCTCCAATGCCCCATCGTCGATCATGGCCGTCGCGCCGCTGATGTTGTTCTCATCGACCGCTTCCTCGGCCGGCTGGAAGAGCAGGCGCACGCGGCCGTGCCACTTCTCTTCGCGGTAGCTCTGGTGCAGCATATGGGCCACGCCCAGCAGGATGGCCGTGTGGGCGTCGTGGCCACAGGCGTGCATAACGCCCGGGTTACACGAGCAGTAGGGCGCGTCGTTGGCCTCGATGATAGGCAGGGCGTCCATGTCGGCGCGGATGGCAATCAGCGGGCCGTCGTCGCCCAGGTCGGCCACGACACCCGTCTTGCCCACACCAGTGCGCACGCGATAGCCGCCGATCTCGGCCAGCGTGTCGGCCACCAGGGCCGCGGTCTGGTACTCCTGGAAGCTGAGTTCGGGGTTGGCATGGATCTGTCTCTTATACACATCTCCGAGCCCACGAGACCGTACTAGATCTCGTATGCCGTCTTCTGCTTGAAAAAAAAAACAAAACAACAGATTGAGTACAAACACAAGGACTGTAAACACCTATAATATCAGAGACTACCAACGGTATGATACACACAAACACATAC
>CALLZA010000603.1 GCA_937858165.1 uncultured Ardenticatenia bacterium | reverse complement strand
CGTCGGCGCGTGTCTGTGTATGGGTTCCCGGGGTGTGGGCTCTTGCGCGACGCTTTGTGTGCGACCGATATCCATCCCGTAGAGCTCAGTAGTATTTTTTTTTTTAATGATCCGGCGACCACCGAGATCTACACTAGATCGCTCGTCGGCAGCGTCAGATGTGTATAAGAGACAGGCGGCCGCAGACCGTCCTCCTCTCCCCGTTCGATAACCTCATCGCCGACCGCGACCGCACCGAACTGCTGTTCAACTTCTTCTACCGCAGCGAAATCTACACCCCGGCCGCCAAGCGCGTCTACGGCTACTACGTCATGCCCATCCTCCACGGCGAACGGATCATCGGCCGCGTTGACCCCCGGATGAACCGCCAAGAGGGGCGACTGACGGTCAATGCCGTGCATTGGGAGCCGGGCGTTGAGCCGGACAAGGGAACCCGGATATCTGTCGAGCAAGCAGTTGTTGCGTTGGCAAACTTTCTTGGCGCAGAGTCAATCCAGTATCCACTGTCCCAGTGAGAAGAAGTGGTGGTTGATCGCACCGCTCACATGGCGTATCATTTTCCCATGATTACCACCGTTACCACGAAGAATATGGTTACCATACCAGCTGAAGTAGGGCGGGCGCTGGGTATCAAGCCCGGATGGCGGTTAGAATGGATTCCCAACGCTGAACGGAACGAAATCGTCGTGCGCGTTATTCCTGACCGGGGGGAACTGGCGCGACGGCTTTTGGGCAGTGGGCGGAAGTTTAGTCCAGAACGAGATAGCGTCGCCGAACTGATCGCCGAACGTGCAACGGCAGAGTGACCCTATGCGCTACCTTTTAGATACAACCGCCCTGCTGGCGCACTACCGGCAAGAGCTAGGCTGGGAAGCGGTCCAGGCGCTCCTGGAGGACACAGCCGCCGAGATTACGCTGGCCAGCCCAAGCATCGCCGAATTCTCGCGGCGCATGCACGATCTGGGGGCAGATGATAGCGCGATACAAGACATTCTGGATGAATATCGCCTGCTCTTTGACGACGTGCTAGCGATAGATGGTTCAACGGCGACGGCTGCTTATCGGCTCTCCCGACAGGCCGTCAGTCACATCCCTCTCACCGACTCACTTATCGCCGCCGCGGCCCAGATGGATAGCGCCGTGCTGGTTCATCGTGACCAGCACATGGCGGCCATTCCATCCGAGGTTGTGAAGCAACAGATACTTGGCTAAGCTTTAAGCTGGCCGGCTCCAGTTATCTTTGATGTTCACCTGGCCCGAAGCCACCCTCATGCGCTTGCTGGCCGCGGCCGGCATCTTTCTCGTGGCCGCCGTTTATTTGCGCGGCTGGCGGCGCTTGCCGCGGCCGGCGCTGCCCCCCGCGTCCGGCCGGGCCACCGACCCCGCCTCGACCCGCAGCCTGCTCCTCTGCCTGAGCGGGCTGGCTCTGCTGGCTGTGGCCTTCATCTCGCCCCTGGGCTACCTGGCCACGCAGTACTTCAGCGCCCGCATCGTCCAGCACATGCTCGTCGTCGCCTCCGTGCCCAGCCTGCTCATGTTCGCCAACCCCGCGCCGGCCCTCGTCTACGGCCTGCCCGCCCGCGCCCGCGAGGCGACGCTGGCCGCGCTGCGGCGGCCGGCCGACGCCGCCTCCGGCCGCCTGCGCCGCGCCCTGCACTGGGCCTGTCTCTTATACACATCTCCGAGCCCACGAGACCGTACTAGATCTCGTATGCCTTCTTCTGCTTGAAACAAAAAACACAACTCCCACACACTCTCCCGTCTCTTGACACTTACTGTAAGCACCAACGACAAGACGAGCAGATATCGAAGTAGTA